>NZ_JBGCCR010000012.1:0-213186 GCF_041262485.1 Streptacidiphilus sp. BW17
TCGATGAGCATGGTGCACCTGTCCCGTGGCATGAAGCGCCCGGCCTCGCCGCACCTGCTCTCCGAACCGGCCATCATCGCGGGCATCGCACGCGCCGCGCTGCCGCAGAGCAGCACGCCGTGGGAGTGGTACGTCGAGGACTACGACCGCGTCCGCGAGACCATGGCCCAGGTGCTGGACGGGTTCGAGGACTTCAACCGCCGGGTCCGGCTGCCGCTGGGTTTCCGGATCAAGCAGCCCGCGCGCGAGCTGGTCTTCCTCACCCCCTCCGGCCGGGCCGAGTTCTCCGCCGCGCCGCTGCCCGACGTCGTCCCTGCGCCCGGCATGCTGGCGCTGGGCACGATGCGCTCGCACGACCAGTGGAACACCACCATCTACTCGGACAACGACCGCTACCGGGGCGTCAAGAACCTGCGCACGCTGGTCTTCATGAACGCGGACGACATGCGTGAGCGCGGCATCACCGAGTTCGACCCGGTCGACATCGTCGCGACCGCGCGTGACGGCTCCAAGCGCTCGGTCCAGGGCTACCTGGCGATCCCGTACGACATCCCGCGCGGCTGCGCGGCCGGGTACATGCCGGAGATGAACGTGCTCTGCGCGATCGGCGACTACAGCACGCAGAGCGACCAGCCGATCATGAAGCACCTCAAGGTCACCGTGGTGCGCTCCGAGCCTATCCACGCACCGCCGGACCGGGCGGAGCCCGCGCACCTGGCCTGACCTGACCAAGTCGGCAACAGGCGAGCTTCGACCGGCCTCCGGAGTGCCGATGAACGTGGCCTACCAGGCGTAGATCCGATTCATGATCTCGTGGCGTGGTGCGCTCGGGTCGCAGCCCTTCGACGACGGTGAAACCGTCGACGTGCCGGGTTGAGGTGTGTGTCGCCCCTGTGTTCAGGAGTTGCTCGCACGGGCTCTGGGCGTCGGGGTCGGTCACAGTCCAGATCACGTACTGCAGTCCGACGTCGCCGGCGGGTATGGGCACCCTGTCGACTGGTGGCTCACTTCAGCCTCCATGGAGCATCCGGTCCAGCAGTGCGTAGGCACGCTGTTCCTCGGCGGCGAGCACGGCTGGGTCCACCCCGGCCTGCAGCAGTTCGCCGGCCGCCGCGTCGTCGGCCTCACGCAGTTCGACGACTGCGGCGGCGAGGCGCATCTGAGCCGGCTGGAGCGAGACGGCCCCGACCGCCTGCGGCCGTTCCGCACGGTCGCAGGCCTGGCGGCAGGCGAGCAGTGCTCGCTCCACGCGGACGGCGGCGCGGTCGCGCGCGACCAGTAGCGCGCACAGGAGGCCGACGCCGATGCCCAGCAGGCTGCTCAAGCCGCGGTCGAGGATCAGGTCCTCGGTCGAGGTCGGCGCGGCCAGTTCGCTCATCAGCAGTGCCAGCGGGGTGAGGAAGACAACGCCGAGCGCGTAGTTGCGCGCGACAAAGTATTCGAGTGAGAACTCCAAAAGCACGATCGCCATTGCGAGGACCGTCGTGTCCGGGCCGGCGGCCAGGACCGCGATGGCGATCAGCAGCCCTGCGAGCGTGCCGAGGGTCCGTTGCACGGCCCGCTGTGCGGTCGTGCGCAGGTTGACCGAGTGCAGCACGGCGGCTGCTGAGATCGCCGCCCAGTAGCCGTGTCCGAGACCGAGCGTCAGTGCCAGCCCGCCGGCCACGCCGGTGCCCAGCGCCATCCGCAGCGCAGGCACGATGAGAACAGCCAGATGACGGGAGTGGTCGGGCGCATGGCCCGTGATGAGTTCGGCCGCGCGAAGGCCGGCGGCGCCCTCGACGGGGGACCGACGGGTCCGGGCTGCGCACGAGCAGGCCCCGCCCGTCGCTTCTGGGACGGAGCGCAGACGAAGCTCGGCAAGCAGCACCGGCGATCGACGGCGCCCGTTGACCAGGAGACGGACCTGGGCGCGCAACTGCCGCGCGACCACGGCCCGCTCGAGCTGCGGCTGCCTCGCCGAGCTGATCAACAATGACCAGGACAGGTCCGCCAGCCGGACACAGACCCCACCACGTGCTTCCCGCTCGGCAGCTGTGGGCAGTTGGGCGCCCAGGGTGCGATACGCCTGCAGTACGGCAACGGTGGCCCGCTGCCGCGCGGCCGGTGCGACTTCGCCCGGCTCGCGGATGCCCACCACGTCGGCCACGGCCCGCAGGGCGGCGGCCACTGCGAGACGCTGTGGGCGATCGGGATGCCACAGCCACCCGACCAACGACAAGACCCACGCCGATGCCGCGCCAGCCGCCGCAACCCCGGTCTGTGGTCCGATGTCCGCGCCGGTGGCCGAGCCGTTCGCCGCGACCGCGAAGGAGAACAGGAGTAGGACCGCGCCCAGTCCGCTCAACCGGGCGGCATCGCAGGCGAACTTCGCCGTCCCCGCGACGGCGGCGGTGACGGCGATCACCACGACCGCGCCTTCTCCGCCCGCCGCGGGTCGGGCCAGCGCGGCGAGGGCCGACCCGGCGGCCACCGCCGTCGTCATGGCCAACGCCACGGCGGCCAGGACCCAAGCGCGCCGTCGGTAGGGCATGTTCCGGCCGAACGCCGTGGTGAAGGCCCCCAGCATCGCGTACACGGCGAGCCTGGACTGTCCGGCCAGTGCGATCGGCAGCGCCGGAATCGCCATGGCTGTGGCCGCGCGCACGGCGAACAGCAGGGCGCCGTCCACCGGCTGCAGTACCAGCACGCCCCGCGAGGACATCTCTCGCGCCAGCGCCCTCGCCAGGTGGACGCCGATACGTCCTGGCGCGGCGGAGGGTTGGCGGTGAGGAGCGGACATACCCGCTGTATACCAGGCCAGCCGCAGGTGGTCCGTGTCTACGGGAGTCAGGCCGCCGTCATCACGTTCCTGATCTGGCTGTGGCTTTGAGATCTGACTCTCCTCCTCGGCGCTGAGATCAACCCCGAGCTCGACCGTCAACGCGCCATCGACGACGGCCACCCGGCCGACCAGGAGCCGTACATGGCGCTGCGCAGTTCGGAGATGCTGCACACGGCCTCGGCCCCCGGCCTTCGGCGAGCGCCGGGGAGCCTAGAGTGAGCGTCCCCCTTGCGGCGCGGTGAACTGCTCCAGCAGGGATGGGAAGGTCCCGATCGCGTCCAGCGCGAGGGCGAGCTCGGCGACGATCACCGGGTCGTCCAGTGAGCCGCGTAGGTTCTCCTCCAGGCGGCGCATGCGATACCGCACGGTGTTCTCGTGGCAGTGCAGCACCTGTCCTGTCTCCGCGGCCGAGCCTCCCGCTGCGAGCCAGGCCTGCGCGGTGGTCAGCAGCCTCGCGCGTTCTTCCTCGGGTAGTGACAGCAGGCCGCCCAGCACGCGGTTGACGGTGTGTCGGGTGGCATCCAGGTTGGTCATCACCAGATCCCTGAGCGGGGTGTCGTCGAGTTGGCGGAGCGCCGCCGCCTGCGGCGGCAGGGACTCCAGGGCCACCTGGGCGTACTGCAGCGCCCTCTCGCTGTGGTCGAGCTGGTGGTAGACGGGGCTTACCCCGACGCGCCCGGTCGCGCACGCGCCGATCGCGTCCAGGATGAAGGCCATGGGAAGCGCGGGCAGGGAAAGGACGCCGATCTCATGCGCCGGCTGCGCTCGCCAGGCCGATCTGACCTTCAGGGCCCGCAGCTTGGACTCAAGGCCTGCCAGAGGCGGCTCGGAGGCCCTGACCACCTCAGCCGTCAGCACCACGAATGTGCCCTGGTACGGGAAATCCAGCATGTGGGCGATTTCCCACACGGAGCTACCGCCCGGCAGTTCCCCGTCTACGAGCGCGGCGACCAGGCCGGCGCGGCGGCGGGCTGTCTCCAGCATCTGCTCGGCCATCGCCTCACGGTAGGCGTCAGTGAGGGCAAGCGCGTAGACGTCCGACAGACCCCAGAGCCGCGTAGCCGCCGCGAGTAGCGCCCGCGTCGTGTGCTCGCCACGCGCCTGCGCCTCGGCCAGAAGCTGCTCCCAGAAGTAGACGAAGCTCAGGCGATACACCCGTAGGACCTCCGGCAGCGGCGCTCCCTGCAGGGCTCGCCGTCTGCCGGTCGCGCTCGGGGCCCTCACGTCGGCCGACTGTGCCGAAGGGGCGGTCAGATGCGCGAGGAGGAAGTCGACGCTGCCGCGCAGTCCCTTCAGGAGATCCTCCCGGCTGACCACGGCAGTGCGGTAGAACTCGATCTCCCGGACGATGAGATCGGCCATTGCGTCGACGAGCGAGTCGCGCCGCCCACGCAGTGAAGCGGCGATGTCGGCGAGCACGGGGTCGGAGGAAGCCGGATCGGGCACTCTTCGAGCCTAGGCCAGCGCCCCCGACACCGCGCGATCCTCGTCGCCGGGACACAGCGGACAGAAGTTCTCTGTGGTCGGCGACAGTGAACTGTGTCGCCGTCGCTATGGCTCGACCGGGCGCCCTTTCGCCATGATCGTCCGTATCTGCACACGGCATCGCATCCGTACATGGCACGAGGAGGAAAGGAGGGAAGGCGGCCAATGAGGAACCAGCGTCCACTACCTCGACCGCACACGCAGCCCCTCCCCGATGCCCCTACGCAGGGTTCCACCACTGACCGAAAGGCAAGCAGGAGTGCGCCACTGGCAGATGATCGACGCCTTGGTGGAGCAGGACCCGGACCTGATGGACGATGAGGACCTGAAAGCGATCGTCGCAGTGTTCGACTGACTGGATGTGGAGGTCCGCGGCACCCCTGCGCGCCGGGAACAGGCCGCGGCCCAGTGGCTGCTCGAACTCCACTGGCAGCAAAAGGGTCTGCTGTCCGAAGACACCGAGGCCGCCCTGCCCACGGCTCTGACCGACATCCGGGAGCATTTCGACCTGCGCGGCCGTGCCGCGCCGGCGGCACTTGAGCTACTCGACAGGCGAGGCGAGCGGATGCTCCTCGTCGACCCGGTCGATCCCGCGGACCGCTGAGGCGGACATCCCCGGCAGTCGACGCGCCGGCAACCGTGTCACGGCTGCTTGATGGCGGACACGTCGAACTCCAGCAGGACCTTGTCGCTGACCAGCGTGCCACCGCCCTCCCGGAGCGCATTCCGGGAGCTCCCGCCGAGCGCGCGGACGCGAGCCCGGACGATGCGGAACGACGCTGTGCCGGGCCGCCGTCTACGGCTGGGGCGTGGGGTGCGCCTCGGCGACGAGGACGGCCACGTCGTCGTGGTCGTCAGGATCCCGGAGCGTCTCCACCAGCCACCGGCAGGTCTCCTCCAGCGGTCTCAGCGAACCGTCGAGGACATCGAGCAGGGCAGTGAGCCGCTCGTCGATGGGCTGGTGCCGCGTCTCCACCAGGCCGTCGGTGTACAGGATCAGCCGGTCCCCGGGGCTGAACCTGAAGGCCGTGGCGTGGAAAGGGACCCCGCCGACGCCCAGCGGCGCTCCGGAGGGCAGGTCCAGCAGCTCGGGGCGGTGGCCGGCACGCAGCAGCACGGGCGGCAGGTGGCCCGCATTCGAGATCAGGCACTCGCCGCGCCGCGGGTCGTAGACCGCGTACAGGCAGGTGGCGATGTAGTGTTCCAGCCTGCCGGTGATCTTGTCGAGGTGTTGCAGCACCTGCTCCGGGGCCAGGTCCAGATCGGCGTAGGCGCGCGTTGCCGTCCGCAGACGCCCCATCGTCGAGGCCGCGTCGATGCCGTTGCCCATGACGTCCCCCACGACCAGTGCGGTTCGCTCGCCCCCCAGCGGGATGACGTCGTACCAGTCCCCGCCCACCTCGACCGAGGCCTGGGCGGGCTGGTAGAGGGAGGCGACGGCCAGGCCTGTGAGCTGCGGCGGCACGTCCGGCAGCAGACTGCGCTGCAGGGTCTCCGCAGCGTTGCGGACGCTCTCGTACCAACGCGCGTTGTCGATCGCCACCGCGGCGCGGGCCGCCAGCTCGCCCGCGAGCAGCACGTCGTCCTCGTCGAACGGGAGCGGATTACGGGCCCGCATCAGGTCGAGGGCACCGAGCACCTCGTTGCGGGCGATCAGGGGAACGGCGAGATAGGAGTGAACCCCGGCCCGGTCGAAGTCCGCCGCCGCCGCGCGGTCGCGTGCGATGCGCAGCAGGTCCACCGCGCCGACCTGGGCCACCAGGACCGGCCGCCCGGTGTGCACGCACTGGGTGATCAGGCGATCGGCCCCGTAGGTGGCGAACTCGCCGACCTGGTCCGCGGCGTCGGTGGCCTCCGTGGGGTAGGCGGACGCAACGGCCAGAGCCCGGAACAGCTCCGGGCCCTCGCTGCGATCCCCATTGCGGCGGAACGCGAGGACGGCATCAAGCACGTCCACGGCAGCCATGTCGGCGAGGTCGGGAACCGCCACCTCGACCAGCTCCTTGGCCGTCCGCTCCACCTCCAACGTCGAGCCCACCCGGGCCGAGGCGTCGGCGATCAGCACCAGCCGGCGCCGGACGCGCTCGGCCTCCATCGCCGCGCGGTGGCGCTCGCTGACATCGACGACCGAGTGCGCCACGCCCATCACCCGCCCCCCGGGCCCCTCGAGGCGGTAGTACGACACGGACCAGGCCTCGTCATGGCCGAGCCCGTCAGCCGTGCGGCCGACGAGGTACTGGTCGATCATCGGTACGCCGGTGCGCAGGACCTGCCGCAGCGCGGACTCGATCGTCTCGACATGCTGAAACGGCAGTATCTCGTGCGGGAGCCGACCGATGTGTTCGGCGGCAGGCACACCGGTGATGCGATCCAGGGCGGGGTTCACCAGCAGGTACCGCAGCTCGGTGTCCAACAGCCCGAGACCGATGGGGGATTGGGACACCAGACGTCGCGACAGTGCCAGTTCGGTCTCGACCTGCTTGAGCTTGCCCTGGTCCGCGGCGATCCCCAGCGCGTAGGCGCCGCCGGCTTCGTCCAGCAGCCGCATGTTGCGGAACTCCACCATGCGCGTACTTCCGTCCTTGTGTCTGATCGGAAACGCGCCGGCCCAGGTTGCGCCCGTGTTCAGTACCTCCGCGAACAGCCTGGCCACGAGATGGTGGTGGTCACCGCGGACCAGGATGTGGGCCGCGTGCCGGCCCAGCACCTCGGGCGCGGAGTAGCCGAAGACGTCCTCGGCCTGCGGGCTCCAGAACACGATCCGCCCGTTCCCGTCGACCACCACGGCCGCCACACCCAGCAGGTCCAGCAGTCCGCCAGGCGGCGCGGGCTCCGGGCCGGAGCCTTGATCGCTCTCCTGATTCGGTGGCGACTCATCTGCCGGCATTCGCAGCCTCCCTTCAGCAAGCCCCGCCCGAAAAATGTGAGATCGGCCGGTCCTTGCCTACATTTTGCGCCGCGTCCCCATGCCACACGATCTGACGGGAAGACGACTCGACGGGACGTCGACTTCCGGCCGGCGGCCTGCGGGGCCGAATAGTGGGGCGCGTCGAGGGCGCGCAGCATGGAGAACAGGTGGCAGAGAACGGGGACGCTGCCGTGAGAGTAGCGAGAGCGGGGCCCGCCGCGCTGGGCACTCGACCGTGGGCGGGCGGAGCTGTCCACCCGCCCACGTGTCTATCGCTGGAGCCACCAGAAGAGCAGGCCGACGGTGCCGGCGCCGGCTGCGTATCCGGCGCCGTTCACGGCGTTGCGCAGGGCGGCCCGCCCGTAGCGGCCCAGGGTGGTGCGCCAGCTCGAGGGGTGCTCTTTGGGCCCGGGTGGTGTCTGCGGGGTGGGTGCCATGTTGGTGCTCCTGGTCACGATTGAATGGCCTTGCGCTGTGCCTCCCGCTGGACGAGGCGGTCCTTCTCCCTGGTCTCGTGGAAGTAGAGCACTTCGCTGACGTCCGCGATCCGCACTCGGTCGCGTTGCGACTGGCGGCGAAGGGCGCTCGGTGCGGTGGCCGGGTCTGGGATCCTGCCGGGGTTGACGGCTTCCCGTGCCTGGCTTTCGGCTTGCTGCCACAGCTTCCGAAACTGCTCGGTGTCCCCGCCGAGGGCGTTGGCCAGGAATTTCACATCGCCCCAGTGCGGGACCGTCGTGGCGCCCCGGAAGGCCGCGTATCGGGTCTCAACGAGGCGCCAGCGCGTGGGCAGCACCCGGGTGTCCAGTCGGGTCCCGCCGGAGCGGATGTGGAGGATCTCCATGGCTGTGCGCAGGACGTGCAAAGCCTCGGACGCGCCAGGCTTGGCTGGCAGCAGGGTGGGGCGTGACGACCTGTCACGCAGCTTCTCGCCCTCCCATACAGCGCGGAGTGCCCTGAGGTCGGCGCCGAGGGCTTGGCCAAGCCGCTCCGTCAGGCTCCAAGACGGCAGGCGGTCTCCGTTCAGGACACGTGAAAGGAACGAGGGCGAGCAGCCCACACGCTCGGCGAGGATCCGCTGGGGCATTCTGGACCGTCGCGCCATCGCGGAGAGCTCGGGGGCGAGCCGGTTGAGGGACAGGCTGCTTGACGCGGCGGAAATCGTCGCCAGCTCGGCAGGCGCCTGGCCCGGGGGACCCGCGCCATCGGTGCGCTTCTCACCGGTGCGGCGACGCCGAAGCAGCTGCCCGAGGCGGTTGGCGACTTTGGATGGGGCGAACGTCTTGCGCACCGTTTCCGTGCTCTTGCCCAGGAGCTTGGCGATCTCTTTCCAAGAGGCGTTCTGGTAGGAGGCCCGGGAGACCAGGGCATCCATTACGCGGTCGAGCGTCTTTTGAACCTCGACCAGTTGCGGCAGCGCGTCGATGGCACGGCCGTCGTCCTGATTGATGCAGCGCGTCACCTGGCGCAGTCGATCATGCACGTCCTTGATGTGCTCGATGGTCAGTTCCATCTGCTCTGCCTGGAGTTCATGCTCCGCAGCGGCACGGGCCCGCGTGGGCGTCCGGGGTCCGTCACGGTGCCGGGCGCGTTCGGCGCCGGCCGCCTGGCGGCAGCGGGTGCCGCAGTAGAGGGGCGGGCGGCCAGTGGCCCGCCGCACTACCGGTAGTCCGCACATCCTGCACGTACCTGTGGCGTTCATCGGCTGCTCCCTGGCATCTCCGGCCGGAACGCGCGGCGGAGTTTCGTCGCCGCCGCAAGGTATCCGTCCGCCGTTCGATGCCCTCGCTTGCTGCGCTTCGGGAAGCGGAAGCAGGCTGCGCTGCGGCGGGGGCGATGGCTCCGCTGCCTGTCGCGCTCGCAGACAGGTGCCCGGAAGGAAGTTGGAGCGGCGGTGCGCGAAACGAACCAACTTTGCAGGTGCGTGCCCGTTTGGTTCATCGAGCCGTGGGTTTCGTCGCGACCGCTACGGTGGTACCCATCGGTGGGCTGCTGCGGCAACTTGCCTGGTGGCGGCCATGGGGAGCCTGGCAAAGGAGTCCTCCTGGTTGTCGGAGACAAAGGGGCGTGCGGGCCCACCCAGCGGTTGGATCAGAACCGCTGGGCCCGCCCGCCCTGCTTGATCGCGACCGTAGCCTCACGCTGAGTCGCAGGCGAACCGGCACATATCGCCTATCAATTCGCTTTTTCTGCATATGCCCAGGGAGTCTGCACAGAAGAAAGCGAAACATTGACCGCTCCCGTTGCGGAAAATTGCTCCAGCGCGGACTGCCTGCTAGTGGATCCGCGCAACCGCCTGCATCCGCATCACCCCAGTGCACGGACTGCGGCCCGCCGCAGCCGACTTGGGCACCTGGCCAGGCGGTGGTGTCACCGCCTTCCTGAGCCCCGAGAACCCGGACGCGCCCGCGGACCCGCCAGGCCAGCAGCTCGGCCTGGTCGAGCTCCACGAAGACGAACCCCCGCAGCTCCTCGGCCGGCAGCCGAATACCGGTGACGTCCTGCGGGGTCAGCACGCCCCTGTCGGAGACGGTGATGACGCCCTCGCAGCGCTCCCGGCGCGGAGGCACTCAGCCCGCCGCAAGGATCCGCTCCGGCCGACAGGACAGGCCCAGCTCCTGCTCGACCTCCCGGACTGCGGCCTCGCGGCGGGGACTCATCCGCTTCGACGTCCCCGCCGGGGACCTCCCACGGGCCTTTATATGGCACCCCCGCCTGCATGCTGACGCTACTTCAGCCAGACCCACTCGTGATGTCACCTGAAGTTGGCACCTTCGTCAGACGCCGACAGTACGCGGTCAGCGGCTACACGGACAGCGCGATTGCCGAGCGACTGGGCATGAGTCTGCGCAGCGTGACCAACCACGTGCGCTGGGCCGCCGACTTCTTCGGCGGTCGGAGCCGGGCCCAGCGCGCCTGTCTGCGGGCGCAGGGAGGATACCTCGAACAGGGCTGACGGGATGGTGGGTGCATTTTGCTAGAAGGTGCCCTCTATCTCCTTCGTCGCGCTGCTGTGGGCGCGTGGTCGAGAGTGCCGTCGCGAAGCGTCTTGCGGGGTGTCGTCGGTGGATACCGGGGCGCTGCGGCTGCTGCCAGCGGCGGTGTTCGCGGCTCTGTGCACCGGGCCGGGGCCGACACAGGCGTCGTCCCCGGCTTGGCCGAGATGACCCGTGGTGGTTAGAGGACCAGTCCTGTGGCCGTGCCCCAGGCGGTCAGGACCGCGGGTCCAGTCAGCCGTGTGGTGCTGTCCGCCAACACTGTGACGTGCAGGTCGCCGCCGGGTAGCCGGACCGTGTAGTCGCCCGGCTCGGTCACGTCGTTGCGGTGGCGCCAGGCTGCCACAACGGCGCAGGCCCCGGTGCCGCAGGATTTGGTCTCACCGACACCTCGCTCATGGACTCGCACCGCCAGCGTCCCGTCGGGCTGCAGCACGACGAACTCGACCGTCACGCCGTCGGGGAAGGTGCCCGCTGGGTCGATCCGAGGCGGAGTGAGCAGGTCACCAGCTTCGGCGAGGTCGTCCACGAAGGCGACGGCATGCGGGTTCCCCATGTCCACTGCCGTGCTTGGCCACGTTCGCTCCCCAGCGGTCACCCGGACCGGCCCGGTGGCGGGCAGGATCGGGGTCCCCATCTCAACAGTGATCTGGCCCGCGCCAGTGGCTAGGTGCAGGGTCCGGGTGCCGACCCTGGTGGCGACAACCAGCGGCCCTGCGCCGAGACGCTGTGCCTCTGCGAGCCAGCGTGCGAAAACGCGGATGCCGTTGCCGCACATCTGGCCCTGGCTGCCGTCGGCGTTCCAGTAGTCCATGAACCACTCTGCTGCGTCGCCCATGTCGCGTGAATCCGGGTGTGCGGCCGAGCGGACCGCGCGCAGTAGTCCGTCTGCGCCCACCCCGCGCCGACGGTCGCACAATCGCCGTACCAGCTCCGAGGTCAGATCGAGATCGTTGTCCGGGTCCGGTAGCACGATGAAGTCGTTCTCCGCGCCGTGACCTTTCCACCACCTAAGCGTGTCGGCCACTACTCGGTCCCCGGATCCGTGCCGCAGGTGCACTGGTTGCAGACACACGGCGTGTCGGCAGGGCCACCTGCGGTGTGGTCTGGGCCAGGGGATTCCCGGCCTGGACAGTGTTCATGCCGCCTCTCGCGGCGGGGCGTGGTGGTGGAGCTCTTGGGCGCGTCCGGGTCAGCGCGTCCGGAGGAAGACGCGCGGCAAGCGGCGTCAGTGGAGGAGCCCTGCTCGGTGCACAGGCGCAGCCAGGCGACCTGTCCCTGTGCGGTGTCCTCCAGGCCGAAGGTATCGCCGTTGGTCAGGACCCGGAGAAGCTCATCCCAGTGCTCACGAGCGGCTGGAGTGACCTCGACCTCGACCCGCAGCCCGGAGTGCTCTTGGACGGTTCTGGCCGTAGTACGCGCCAGTGCGCTGAGTCGCTCCCGCGCGTGCTCGGCTGCCGCCTGCCGGCTGCGGCTCATTGTGGGTCCCGTCCGTTCCGCTTGCGACTACTAACCGTAGTTCTAGTTAACTAGATTCAAGCTAGTGGACTAGATTGTCAATCGAGTGCAGGACCGGCGGACCAAGGACGCGGCACATGGTTGACGACCAATCAGCGCAGGTGGCCCCTTATCTGCATGTGGCTGCCCGGATGCGCCTCTGGATCGCTGACGGCTCCTGGGGGGTCGGTCATCGACTCCCGTCCCGGGCCGAGCTCGGTGCCGCTATGGGCGGAGTCGGCGAGAACGTGGTCCGCCGCGCCCAGGAACTCCTGATCTCCGAGGGACTGCTTGAGGGCCGCGCCGGATCCGGAACCTACGTGAGCGCTCCGCGCACACAGCGCCGGTTGCTGCGGAGCGCGGCCCGTGGCCGAAGCGGTGGGGGACTATTCAAGGCAGAGATGGCTGCGCTTGGGATGGTCGGCACCTGGGAGTCGCACAGCGAGGCAAAGACGCCTGCCCCCGCCGGGATCGCGGCCCGGCTCGGCATCGCCGAGGGCGAGCTGACTGTGCGGACCCGGTACGAGTTCCTGGCCGACCGACAGCCCGTCATGCTTTCCGCGAGCTGGGAGCCGATGGCCGTTACCGGGGGGACGGTTGTCGTGCTGCCCGAGGGCGGCCCACTGGCCGGGGCCGGCGTTGTCGCGCGCATGGCCCACATCGGCATCACGGTCACCCGCGCGGTCGAGATTCCACGGCCCGCCCAGGTCGACCGGGAGCAGGCACTGCAGCTCGGAGTCCCGGCGGGCACCGCGGCGACCCTGATCGAGCGCACCTACTTCGCTGGCGATGGCACGGCGGTGGAGACCGCGGACATCCTCGTCCCGGATCTGGGCTGGCAGATCGCCTACGAGCTGCCGGTCTTCGGCAGCGGGGACTGAGCACACGTCAACAACCGGTTCCCCGCAGGGTGGGAGTAGCCCGTTCGCTTGTGGGGGCCGCGTCAACTTCGGAATCATGGGCCGGTCGAATTGATCGGGGGAGGACCACACGATGCCTAACACACCCAGCCACGGACCACTCGACCAGGCCATGAAGGCCATCGGATCGCCGACGGTCGGAAACGTCCTGGCCGTCGTCGGACTGATCACCCCATTCGTCGGGCTGTTCAGCCACCTGGTCAACCTGAAAGTGCTGTTCGTGGTCGAGACGGTGGTGGTCCTGCTGCTGTTCGCCACCCTGTTGTGGACTCGGTCGGCGTATCTTCAGCTGCGGCGTGCGAACACCAAGTTGATGAGCGACGGCCATTTCTTCGACCTGATGCGCTCTCAGCTCGAGCAGGACCTCATCGACAACTTCGGCGACATCGCCGACGGCCACCTGCAGGTTTACGCGACTGAGGTCGCCCGCCTGTCGGTGATGCTCTTCGCCACACTCCAGTCCTCCCAGTCCCAGCCGCGCCGGGTGCTGGCCGCGGACCTCACGACCTCACCCAACCTGCTCACCCAGCGGCGGGAGTATCTGAACGCGAACCGCCGCTTCATCGAGGACGGCGGCCAAGTCAACAGGCTGTTCATCTGTTACCTCGCTGACCTGGCGCGCGAGGACTATGCCCGCCGTCTCCTGGAACTCGTCGACCACCACCGCAGCCTTGGCGTCACCTGCGGCATCGCCGTCCGCGACCGGCTGCGCGCAGATCAGGCCGTCGACTTCGTCGTCTTCTCCGCCGCCGCCGTCCTGGTCGAAGAGGAACAGGGCGACGCCGACTACACCCGAGGTCGCAGCTCGGTGTACTTCCGTCAGGTCGAGCGCTGGACCGGCCGGTTCGAGTCCGTTTGGGGACACGGCAGTGCATCCGCCACCTTCACACTCCAGGGCTATGAGGCCGCTGTTCGCCCCATGCTGATCAGCGGCGCCCAGTGGGACGGGATCAAGGCCAAGGCCGCCACTGGCCTGTAGCCCGAGCTCCTGACTGCTGCCCCTGCCGGCTCGTCCCGGCGGGGGCAGCTGTGTCCGGACACGATAGTTCGCGAGGCCCGCGCGAGAGCTCGCAGGTCACGAGGTGGCCGGACATCGTAGTTTGCGAGCCCAGGACGCGACGGTTTGCGGATCGCTACACGGCGACAGTTCTCCTGCTGCGGATGTCCCGCGTCAACTTGCTGACATGATTTGGCGGCCGGGAAAGTTGGGGACGAAGGGTCGGCGGCTCCGGTGTGGACGTCGTGGGGCCGGTTCCAGGCCAGGGCCTCGTGCGGGCGGACGGTGTTGTACTCGCTCCGGTAGTCCTCGGCGTGGCGGACCAGTTCGAGGGCGTCGGGGATCTCCTCCAGGAACAGCTTCTCGTACTTCAGCGAGCCGAAGCCGCGCTCGCGGGAACCGTTCTGGCCCGGTGCGCGGACTCGGGTGCGCACGTGCCGCAACTCCGGATGGGTGGCGATGAACGCCTCGAACCGGAACGAGCGGAACGGGCTGCCGTTGTCCGTCACGATCGTGACCAGCGGCTGGACGGCGCCCTCGTCGTCGCGGCGCCAGATCGACCAGCCGGTGCCCGGCCAGGCGCTCGGCCTCGGCCAGGGCGAGCTCGATCGCTGCGATCGCGTCGTGCTGGTTCGCGGTCGGGGCCACGTGCCAGCCGAGTTCGTACTTCGACCAGTAGTCCCGGCAGCCGGCCAGACACCAGACGCCGCCTGAGGTGGTTTCGAACTCGGAGAAGTCCAGCTGCCACACCTGGTTCGGGCCGGTCGGCTCGGTCGCGAACGCCGCCTTGCGCCGGGCGGCGAGCTGCCTGCGTTCGCGCTGGTAGTTCGCCTCCAGCAGCAGGCCCTCGTCCCGCAGAAGCCGCAGCACCGTCGCCTGCGACACATCGTGGCCGTCATGACGGCACATCGCCCAGACCTTCCGATGGCCCCACGCCGAATGCGCGAGCGCGTGCCGGCGAGCGGCTTCCCGCACCCGTTCCTGGGCAGGACGCGGCCACGGCCCCCGCGGCTCGGCCCCACGACGAGCGCGCGCCTGATGACGGCGCCAGGTCTGCTCGGGACACCGATCAACCTGTAGAACCTCGCGGTCGGCATGCCCGCGTCCAAGCGGATCACCTCAGGGTCTTCGAAGGGCCCAGCCGGCCCTCCGCGGACTTCTTCCACACCCGCAGCTCGACCGCCGCCTCGCCCAACGCCTGAGTCAAGTCGGCCACCTGGGCCTCAAGTTGCTGTTCGCGGCTACTGGGCCCGGACTTCCCGGGCTAGCCCGGCCCGATCTGACTCCAGGAACTGCCGCTTCCAGTTCCCGATCGACTGCTCGGACACCTGCGCCCGCCTCGCGGCCTCGGCGACCGTTATCTCACCGGCCAGGATCGAAAGCACGATCCGGACCTTCTCCTCCGGCGGCACCGCCGCTGGCCTCGCCATGAACGATCAGACTCCTTCACGCAGCAGGACCCGCAAGAAACGAGCCCTGCCACATAGTCTGACGCGCGACACGGATAGCCCTGGTCAGAAGGCTGAGTCGTCCCGCCCCGGGCTGCACTCGCAAGCCACCCTGTCTAACCGCGAACTACCGTCTCCGGTCGCAGCAGCAACCTTTTCGCCAGAGGACTCCCTAATCCAAAGCTAGTTAACTAGAATCACGCTGGGTGTCGGGCATGTCCTTGTGCCTCTTTCCGCGATGCCCTTCCCATCTCTGTTGGAGCCCCGCGATGCCCTTGTGGTTAGTGACCGCCGTCGCCGGCGTTGCCCTCCGCCAGGCCGACCGCCTGTGGCAGGCGGCCCAGCGCCCTGGCCACGGCGGGCTGCCCGCTCTCATGCGACACCAGCGCGCCCGCAGCAACGACATCACCCCGGCCCTACTGATGGCCGGTCAATGGACCCAGATCGCCGGCTGCTGGATGCTAGCCGACCAGCTAGGACCGCTCGGCTGGTGTGCGGCGGCGATCGGTGTTGCCGTCCAGCTCCGACACCTGCAAGAGGTCTCGCACTTCGCGGTCCACGGCGCGCTCACCCGCACCAGGCGGGTCGGCACGCTCCTGAGCGAGGCGCTCGTGCACCACCCGCTCGGCTTCGTTCCGCTGACCGTTCGAAGGCATCGGCACGTGCGCGACCACCACCCCAACGCCACCGTGGCAGGCATTGACCCGAACCTCGCCGAGCTCACCGACGCGGGACTGACCGTTGGGGTCGGCGCCGGGCGCTTCGCCCTCTCGCTCATCCACCCGCTTACCCCTCGCGGCGCCGCAGCCAACATCTCTGCGCTGGCCCGGAACCTGCGCCCCGTGCCCGGCTCGCGGCTGCGTGCCGTCACCGTCGCGCTCGTACTCGCCCTTGCCTACACCGTGGGTGGCTGGTCCGCCGTCGTCTTCGGCTGGCTGATCCCGCGCCTACTGCTCTACCCGCAACTCGCCTGGTTGAGCCTGCTGGTCGAACACACCTGGTTCGACCCCGCTTCCGCCCCGCCCGGAGCAACCCACGCCGAGCTCGAAGCAGGCCGCTGCCTGCGCCTCTACCCGCGCAACCGTATCTTGGCCGTGCTAGCCGCCTCGACCTGGCTCCCGTACGGCGACCTGCACCACTTCGCGCACTCCGCCCACCCCGGCGTGCGCTGGAACCACCTGCCAGCCTTGGAGAGGCAGCTCGGGCTGCCATATTACGCCCCCGGGGCTCTCATGCTCGGTGCCAGTTCCGTCGTCGGCCGCCACCGCCAAGCGCTCCAGGCTAAGCCGGAGCCGCACCGGGCGCTGGGGCCACTTGCCACGTCAGCGACCAAATAACCCATGGGTCGCTGACGTGGCAAAGTGGACCGGCCCGCAATGGCTGGGCCCCGGGAACGCTACTCCGGATGGATTCGTCCCCGTCCTGAGCTGCAGCAGAGATACGGGCAGCCCGCCCACCGGATGCCGCTGAACGAAGGTGAATGGAACTGGAACTGCACCTACGAAGGGGAGGGCGATGCGGCTGCCACCGTGTCGTCCAGGTTGACCGATGGGATCTGGGCACCAGCGGTGGGACGAGAACTGATGGTGTCTACGACGGGCGCAAGCGCGTTGTACATCCGGGTGGCCTCGGGCTGGTTATCCCCAGTGTTCATGACTCCACCGTGTGCTTCCCGATCGAGTGCTTCCAGGTAGGAGACCAGCTCGGGTCCGGTCAACTGGTAGGTTTTGACCTTCCCTTCGGTATGCGCCACGGTGACGTTGTCCATGGAACCGTCATACGCCTTTGTCTCGTTCCACAGGTCACTGGTGCACGTGACGCGGAACGCTTGAACGCCAGCTGCCTTGAGAAGTCGTGCCTTCTGTTGCGGCGGTGACTTGACCTCCATGGCCGAGCAACCGGCCAGCAGAGCGACCGTACCTGCAAGCACGGCGGCAATGACGTAGCGGTGCGTGGACTGGATGGTCATGCGGCGACTGCTGCGGCCTTGACGTGATACATCGCGATGGCGGCTTCCAAGGTCTCGGCCAAGAAGCCCAGCCGGAAAGGCTGCCCGGTTCCCACTCGTACCGTGCCTTTGCCCGGACGGCGGACACCCGCCTCGCGAAGGATCTTGCTCAGCTCGGAGCCCAGCGCCTGTGGAGTCATTCCCAGAGCCTCGGCGAGATTGGCGCTGTACATCTTGCCTCCAGCCTGAACTACGCACTTGTGGGCTCGAATTAGCAGATCGGGCGCGTGAGATGGCGTCTGGGACTGCGAGGAGGCGGGTACCGCGGGTAGTTCCAGTGCTGCGACAGGGCCAAGGATGAGAGGTTCTTGCATACAGACCTCTGCTTCTGCCTCCGTCTCGGGGGCCTGTCGAGGAGCGGGCATCGTCGGAATCGGGGGGAAGGCCAGCCCGATGTATACGCGTCCGAGATCCGCATGGGCCTTGGCAGTGAGGTAGTCGCCCCGGTCAAGGGCGGTCTGGGCGTCGCGGGCGAGGTCAATCGCGATCTTGGCTGAAGTTTCACGCTCGTCGGGCGGCAGTGCGTTCATAGGCTGACAAACGCCTGCCTCATTCATTAGCAACGATTACAACGCCTTTTAATTGCAAGCGGCTTCAGCGGGGAGTGCGCAGAATCGATTCCATCAGAGCCGAGACCAACCATCCCTCTGGGCGCACGGGGTACTGCCGCACGCTGGGGGCGTGCGGAGGCGCGCGTGACGATCAGTGGACTCGCCGATCACCCCAGACGTGGTGCCGGACACAGTCAGCGCGATCGAGATCGGCTCCGCCACAACCTTCACCCCGTCAACCTCGTGCACAACTACGGACACGGCAGCGACGGCTTCGCCCTGTCCGGGGGCTGCGCTGCTGAGGTCAAGCCCCTTGTCCGGTTGCGTCGTGGGAGGTGGTGTGGGGTTTCCACGTGATCCAGGATTTGTTCCAGAATCGGGTTGGTGCCTGCATAGTTGAACGGCCACCGGCTGATCTTCGAGGTGTCGAAGCCCGAAGGAGACCAGCACGATGACCGCATCCGACAGTCTGCCCCTGCAGGAGCTCTTCGAGACCAACCTCGCCTCGGTGAGTCGAGCGTGCCTGAAAGATCGTGTGAGTCCGTGATGTGACAGTCTCGCCGAGGGCTCGGCCCCGGTCCTGTGGCAAGGCGGGACGATCAGTCATGGCGGACAAGACCGAGCCGGTCGAAGAATTGGCCGAAGACGTGTTGGTGGACGAGGTCGTCGAGCGGCGGACGGACCGCGCGGATGCCTGCGGGGTGGCCCTGCTGGGAGGGCGGGCTGCTGACGGAGATCACCAGGGCCGTGCTGGAGCGGGCCCTGGAAGCGGAAATGACCGAGTACCTCGGCTACGAGAAGCATGACCCTGCCGGCCGTGGGGCGGCAACTCCGCGACGGACCCTTCGGTGGGGATCAGGGTCGGCTCCTTGTTCGCTGCCATGCTGGGCTCCGAGTTCGGCTCGTTCGGGGTGTTCAGCTCTGCGCGCCAAAGGGGCGCAGGCTGAACCAGGTCCACTTTCCGTCTGGGCGGACCAGGTGGCCCCACGCCTCGCTGAGGGACTCCATCAGGTGCAGGCCACGGCCCGACTCCGCGTCGAGGCTCGGGCGTTCGGCCGACTCCGCCGGGACGTTTGTGCTGCTGTCGTGGACGGCGCAGATGAGGCGGCCGGTGGGCGGGTGGTGCTGGATCACCACGCGCACCTCTTCGGTGTCGGTGTGCTCGACCGCGTTGGCCACGGCCTGATGCAGGACCAGCTCGATGCCCGGTCCCGCGCCGAGGAACGCCACCGGGAGGTGACCGGCGCGGAGGGGAGGGTACGCACCCGCGCCGAGCGCCGGCACTGGCGACCGCTGGCCACCACGATGGGTCGCGTCGAGGTGACGCGGATCGCCTACCGGGCCCGGAGAGCCGCGAACCTGCACGTTGCGGACGCCGAGCTGGCGCTGCCCGGACACCTGTACTCCCGGCCGCTGCAGCGTGCGGTGGTCCACGAGGCGGCCCCCGGGTCCCTGCGCGCCGCCGCCCAGGGCCTGCGGTGTGCCACCGGGCGGAAGCCGCCGAAGAGGCTGACCTTGCCGAGCTTGCCGAAGTCGGACGTGGCCACCGGGTTGTGCGGCAGGACCGGGACGGTTCGATGCTCAAGATGCTGCTGGATGTCCCAGCGTCCCGTCACACACACGCGTATCCAGCCAGGTCAGCTCCACCACTGTCCCAGGATCTCGTCATCTGCCCGAACGCCCTTGCACCAGTATTCGCCAGTGAGACAGGCTGCGCGCCGGCCCCTCGCCGCAGACATCTTGCCGCGGCTCTCTCAGTGAAGGAACGCCTTATGCGTAGTCGCCTCACCGCCATGTGCCTCGTTGCCGTCGCAGTCCTGGCCACCGGGGTGGCCACCGCCCCCAGCGCTTCTGCCCAGTCCGTCGGAAACTGCACCTACACCAACAGCGAGCCGAACCTGTCCGAAGGTGCCACTGGCATCGCGGTCAAGCAGCTCCAGTGCGAGTTGAACTACTCACTCAATCCCGCAACGGGCCATCCGGACCTTGCTGTTGACGGCAGCTTCGGCCCGGCGACGTTGGCCCGTGTTGAAGAATTCCAGTCCTGTGACGATTTTAGCGTCGATGGCCAGGTCGGTCCGGTGACCTGGGCTGGATTGGACTACTGGTCGGCGTCGACTGGCTGGCTCTGCTGAGCGAGCCCTGCACCTGCCGAGAACCTCATCCGTCCTGATCGGGCGTCTCTTTCGGATCATCTGATCGGTGGCTTGGACGTGCCATTAACTGATACGCGGCGGGTGCGGCTTGAGCCGTTGCTGCTGGATCGGACGCCGAAGCGGGTGGGCGGTGGCGTGATCACCGTGAGGTGATCACGCCACCGTTTGGAAACGCTGTCGTCCGGTTGCCTGTTGGTGTGTCAGGGAGTGAGCTCCTCCCCGGCGTAGACCGGATACCAGATGCCGCACGTCAGGATGATCACCGTCCAGTCGAAGACCCTGCCCGAGTAACTGAGCTGACCCTGGGTCATCGCCCGGCCGGTCAGGCCTCGATGCGCGCTCGAAGCCGCCGTGGTGCACGCGTTGCGCGTCTCGTTGTGCGCCACATTGGGGCTGGTCACCGACCGCCAGGAGAGCCTCGCTAACTCCGATCGGGTCGCTTTTCTCGACTGGGAAAGGGTGGTGCCGACTGACGTGCCCCTCGGCCAGGCGCGCTCGTGCGTGATGGTCCTGCTGGGCGTCCGCCTGGACGGCACGAAGGAGCTGATCGCGCTGGCGGAGGGCCTGCTGGAGTCACCGAGTTGTGGGCGGACTGCTGCGGGAATGCCCCCGACGCGGGATGTGCGATCCCGGGCTGGTCGTCGGCGACGGTGTGATGGGCCTGTGGAATGCTTTGGCTGAGGTCTTCCCGCTATCGCAGAAGTGAGGCGACGCGCGCACGGCGGCAGGGCCTGGCCTACGCGTGGTCGCGCACGATGATCTTTCCGGTGTTCTTGCCGTGCAGCATGGCCAGGAACGCGTCCACGATGTGCTCGAACCCGTCCACCACTGTGTGGTCCAGGGCGAGCCGGCCGCTCTGCAGATGGGGGACCGCGAACTGATACAGCTCGTCCTGCAGGTCGCGGTAGCTGCTGACCAGGAAGCCCTCCATGCGGAGGCTCTTCTCCACGATGTCCGAGTAGTTGAAGTGCGGCGGGGGCGCGTCGGGGGTGTTGTACCGGCTGATGGTGCCGATCCGGACGATGCGCCCGAACTCGCGCAGCGCGCCCACCGCGGCGGCCAGCTGCTCGCCGCCGACGTTGTCGACGAAGACGTCGATGCCGTCCGGTGCGGCCTTGGCGAGCAGTTCAGCGGCGGGGCCGTCGTGGTAGTCGAACGCCGCGTCGTAGCCCACCTCCCGGGTCAGGTGGTCGACCTTGACTGCCGAGCCCGCGCTGCCCACCAGCCGGCCTGCGCCCAGCAGCCGGGCGAACCGGCCGGTGGCCGTGCCGACGCCGCCGGCCGCGGCGGAGACGAAGAGGTCGTCGCCTTCACGGAGCCGGGCGATACGGGTGAGGCCCACGTAGGCCGTCAGCCCAGTGCCGCCGAGGACGCTCAGGTAGGCCGCCAGGGGGACTCTGTCGAAGCGGGGGAGTTTGCGGATCTCCTCGGGCCGGACCACGGCGTGCGTGCGCCATCCCTGCCGGTGGAACACGATCTCGCCCTCGGCCAGCTCCGGCGTCCGTGAGGCGACGACGCGCCCGAGGGTCCGGCCTTCGAGCGGTGCGCGGAGCGCGAAGCCGCCGGGCGCCCGGTCCATCATCTGGCGGTGGTACGGGTCGACGGACCAGTAGAGGTTCTCCACGAGCGCGGTGCCGACCGCAGGATCGGGAATCGTGGACTCCACGAAGGCGAAATCCTCGACGGTGGGGAAGCCGTTGGGGCGGGCTGTCTGCTGGACGGTGATCGCGTTATCGGTCATGACGGGACCTTAGGACGGGAATGGAGCCCTTGGGCAGGCGGTTGGCCTCATGTGACGCCCCGTTCCATGAGTACTTCTCATACCCTGAGGTGAGCGCCCTGTGGCCCGCACGATCGACACCGATCTCGCTCCCCACGAACTGCGGGTCCTGGTCGCGGTCGCGGACGCCGGCGGCTTCTCGGCCGGGGCCGAGGCGCTCGGCCTCACACAGTCCGCAGTCTCCCACTCGGTGCGCGGCAGCGAGCGCAGGATCGGTGCTGTCCTGTTCGAACGCGGTCGCCGCGGTGCGCGACCCACCGCGGCGGGGGAGAGGGCTGTCGCGCATGCGCGCCGCGTCCTGCGCCTCCTGGACGTGCTCGTCGCCGAGGCGCGGGGAGCCGCCCGGACTGATGCGCCGCAGCGGCCGGACGGCCTGCTGCGGATCGCGGCCTTCCGCAGCACCGCGCTGCACCTGCTGCCGCCGGTCCTGCGGCGGCTGCGCGCGCGGCATCCGGGGATCGAGGCGCAGGTGCGGATCGTCCGCGAGCTCGGGCGCGGCACGGCGGGCGAGGTGGCCGACGGGAGGGCGGATCTCGCCATCGCCGTCTTGGACGGAGCGCAGTTGCCGACGGGGCTGGTGGCGAGCGGACTCTTCGAGGAGAGCTACTCGCTGGTGCATCCGGCCGGACACCCGGCTCCGAGATCGCTGCCGCTCGTCGACTGGGTCGAGAACTGCGGCTCCTACACCCGCGCCTGGTGGGGCGCGCAGGACTGGATCCCCAGGGCCACGATCGAGGCCGAGGACGACGGAGCAGTGCTCTCGCTCGTGGGCGGGGGGCACGGAATGGCGATCATGCCCGCACTCTCCCTGGTTGAGGCATCGGGCTCGATCGAGATCACCGATCTTGGTCCGGGGAGCCCGAAGCGCTGCGTCGGCTACGTGACCACCCCGGAACTCGCAGGCTCCGCCGTCGTGCGCGCTCTGGTGCGGGAGCTGAGGGCCACCGAGTCCGCCACCTGACGGGCAGCGGACAGCCTCCGCTACAGCGGCCTCGCGCAGGGGCGGGTCCTGCGAGAATCACCGGCACTTCCGGCTGGTGCCGCCTGCGCGTCGCGTCCTTGCGCCCGATCCTGTGTGCTGGAGCCTTCGGGCCGGTAGCCTTCGGATGCTCGGCACCTGACAGGCGGAGGCGCTGATGACGGTATGGCAGGCATGCTTATGGGGGCTGGTGGGGGTCGCTCTGGTCGAGTCCTACTTGATGTGGAAGGCGGTGAGTCCCTCTGCCGGACCGCGCTGGCCGTGGATCGATGAGGGCGGCCACCGTATAGTCGGATTTTACGTCGCCGCCTTCGCGTGCCGGTGTGTGATGGGTGTGGGACTGAACGCCGTCTACTGCGCGACACATCAGGTCAACGGTGTCCTTGGGGCGGTGACGCTCGGCATCGCCGCTCCGCTGGTCATCAAGCAGATGGCGGAGCGTGAGAGCACACCGTCGGCCGGGACCGCCCGCGGCGCCGCAGCGCCGACGGTACAGTCCCGGTCGTCGGAAGAGAGCACGCCCATTCCGGAGGCGGCAGATGTCCACTGACCTGCCTACCGTGTACAGGCAGATCCGGCGTCGGCTGGCCGGCCGGCCGACGCAGACCCTTGCTCCCCAGAAAAGTTGGTGGGGCTGGCTGCGAGCGGCGCTCGCCTTCCAGCCGGCCCGACCGACCCCGGCCGAGACCGTGTCCGAGGGTGGCGAACCTGTGGCGGCGAACTTGCCCAGGCCGGTCCTGCGGGGGAAGCCGGGGGAGGCTGAGTCCATGCCCCCACGCGCCTGCGCCAGCACCGAAGACCTGCGCCGGGCGCTGTACGCGCTGCCCCCGGGGCAGCGGCTGGCTCTGCGCCGGCACCCCGTCGTGGCGGTCAGCATCCACTGCAGTTCCCTCGTGCGCGGCCTGGCACAGCACGGGGAGACCGCCCGCAACCTGCTGCGGGACCTCGACCACACCCATGCCCTCCTCCTCGACTTCGCCGGCACCCAGGACGAAATCGATGCTGCTCGCATCCTCGGTATCTTGTCCTTGGAACTCAACCGCGATCACCGCCGCCGGCGCGGCCTTGAGACGGTCATGAACCACGCCAGCGATCTCGACCTGGCTTTCGACCTCGTCCTCAACCAGCACGACATCAACCACCGAATCGTTCTCAACCGTCAAGGCGTCCTCAGCCACCAGCTCGACCTCGTCCGCGCCCTCCTCAGCAGCGTCGATCAGGTGCGCAGCGAGTTCCGCGATCTCATGAACGACTTTGGCAGCGCCTCCAACCGCGCCCGCGCGCTCGACTACGCCCACGCCCTGGACCTCCGCCTGGGCCGTGTGCGCGACTTCGACCCCGACCGCCTCCTCACTCTTGCCCGGTCCCTCAGTTGGTCTGTCGATATGCAGGCGTGCCGCACGCTCGGCCTGCCCCGCGGGGGCTGGATCGGCGCGCTACTGACCGACGGGGTGCTGGACGACTTCACCAAGGCCGACCTCGCCTCTGTGGACATGACCGGGCTCGACCTGAGCGGTGTCCGCTGGTCGCATCAGGGCACGATCTGGCCCCCAGGACAGGAGGACCGGATTCGGCGCGTCTCGCAGAAGGCCGAGCCGGGCTCGGACATCTGGGTCGTGATACGGGCCGACGGCGCCGACATTGTCCAAGTGTGAGCCGCCGGCACGGGCCAAGGTGCCCGCCAGCGGCTCGCTAACCAAGGGCTCGGTCTCAAAAGACACGTCAACTCGGAGGAATGTAGCTGTCCCACTCCACGAGGACCCGCACCTCATCGGGGCGGACGTGGACGGCAGCGCCGCTGGGCGATGCCGCGGATGGTAAGGCGTCCGCGTTCGCGGCGGAGCTGGCCGATCGCGGTGGTGACCTGGTCGAGCTTCTGCTGGCTCTGGTTGCGGCGGGCGGCGATGGCGGCTGCGGTGTTCTCGGGCCTCACGCTGCCTCCTCGTCGGTCTCGGTTTCGTGGTTGGCGAGTTCCTGGGCACGGGTCGAACAGGCTCAAAGCACCGCGGTAACGGACGCCGAAGTGGTCGGTCTCGATGTAGCCGACGTCCTTGGTGTCCTGGGGTGGGAACTTCGAGCACGTGTCAAGATCCAGGTCGGCCAGGGAGCCGACGCTCTGACTGTGGCATAGGTCGGCGACGTACTCGATCCAGATCAGCGGCCAGTGGCTGTCGAAGGTCGGCTCGTCGCAGTGCCGGGACATCGTCCACTGGATCTCGGCCTTGACCAGCGTCCGCGGGCCCAGAAGCGACACTTTGCGCGCCTCGATAGCACCTTGCCTCGGTCGTCGATGACGAAGCCCTTCACGGACACCGGGTGCACGGGCGGGACGTAAGCCGAAGCGTGGTTGCTCATAACCACCTTCGTTTGATCACGGACGGAACCGACCGCCCGTTGCCGTCGTGAGTGCGCGATGTGTCTTGACGCGCCGATCAGGGGGACTCTGCCCAGTAGGTCGCCAGCATCTCCGTTGGCCAGCTCGGCTGGTGAACCTCGCCGCGGGGCCCGAATTCGGTGAACCACGGTGCGATGTCGAGGACGGGCGTGCCGTCAACGGCGTCGAGGTCGAGGACGTGGAGGTCCCGGCCTTCGACCTTGACCAGGCGCGGGTGCGAGATGCCGATCTGTGCGGGCCTCCGGTGATTGCGGTGCGCAAAGGTACCGCTCGGCTCCCAGCGCGGGTCATTACGCGGCGGGCGCGCTCCGAGATGTACGTCCTCGGGGGAGGCGAGGTGGAACTTGAAGACGACCTGGATGTGGCTGAACTCGCTCAGGCCGGCGAGGGTGTCTTCCGGCAGGTCGTCGCGCAAGCGAATGATGGAGGGTACGCCGCCCCAGTAGTCGTCGCTGACTTCCGGCCGCTGGTTGATCACATGGGCCACGACTTCGATCTGGTACTGCTCCGGCATTCTGGTCTCCTCCTGGATCAGCGGTCAGGTGGCGTATTCGAGGTAGTACGCGGCTCGCGCGTCGACGTCATGGACGGCTCGCACGCCGCGCAGCCGGTAGGGCGACAGGGCGCTGCGCATCTGCCTCGCCGTGTTGACGGTCCGGCCCGAGCGGATGCCTTCCATCAGTTCGAGTGCCCGGGACCAGGTGGCGCAGGCTTGCTCGATGTTGCCCTGCCGGGCCTGGATCTCGCCAAGGTACCCAAGGGTCACGGCATGGGTGCGCGGGAACTCGATGCCCCGGGTCCGGGCGCTGCGGCGGAACCCGCTCACCGCACCGTCCAGGTCGCCGAGGTCTCGGAGCGTGCACGCTGTCTCGTGGGCGAGGCTCGCTTCGGTGAAGAACCACACCCGCTGGGGTTCCTCCTGGCCGCCAGCCCGAGCGAGGTCGTCCTCGGCGGCCTTGAGCGTGGCGGCGGCGCCCTTGGAGTCGCCGGTGGTGGCGAGGGTGCGGGCGTGGACGACGCGGAGCAGCGCCCGTTCGCGGTAACTGGCGCGCCGGCAGCGGTCCCCTTCCAAGGACGCCGCGGCGACGCGCTGCGCTGCGCGGTGGTGGCCAAGGTCGTTGGCCTGGTGCGCCATGGCGCGCAGGACGTGTCCGGCGAGAGGATCATCGCCCGCCTCGGCGGCGAGTCTCACGGCGCTGGTGAGGTAGTGCTGCGCGATCGGGTGTTCCTCGGCGTCGAAGGACATCCAGCCGGACAGGTAGGCCAGTTCCCCGGCGGCGGAGAACATTTGGCGGCGGAGGTCGTCGGTGGCGAAGCTCCCGTGCAGTAGGGGCTCGACCTCCGAGGTCAGATACTGGACGACGGTTGTGCGCGCGTGGCCGCCGCCTCGGCGCTGGTCGATCTGGCTGAAGGCCGTGATGGTGTCTCGCACGGCCTCCACGTCGCCGCGGCCGACGCGGCGGCCGGTTGATGGGCGGGAGGCGGCATCGGAGGCTGCTGCCTTCCACCAAGGGCTGCTGGGGATCGTGAGCGCGGCCGTCTGGAAGGCCATGACGCCGAGCGCGCGGCGGCGGTCCATGCTCAAGTCGCGTCTCCCGATGTCGATCAGCGCGCTCAGCGTATCGCCCGACCAGAGACCGGCGGGCGTGCTTGCGAAGCCTTGGCCCATGGCGATGTCGTTGATCGTGACCGTGCGGCCGAGCTCTCGGGTGAGCAGCTCGGACAGCAGGACCGGGATGCGTGGATCGGATGGGACCGTGCCCCGCGCCCAGTAGGAGACGTGGGACCGGGAGAGGCCGGCAAGGTCTTCAGCGCCGCTTTCCGAGGCCAGCCTCCGTAACGCGGTCGCGGTCGCGGCATCTGACAGCCCCGCTTCGGCGAGCAGTGCGGACAGCCTGGTCGCACGTTGTCCCCTCGCAGCCACATCGCCTCACAGTCCGAAGATGATCTTTCCCCGCTTTCCCCGAACGCAGCCCCTTGACTGGGTGCCCGCGGCTGGGATCGAGCGGTTTCCTCAATGTAGCTACCAGATAGCAACCGTGAGTGAGAGTCAGTCATCTCCGAACGCGGCTGGCCCACGACTCCTCCGACCCCCCGAAGCGGTGCGCAGCAGCCGATCCGGGGCCGAATGCAACACCACTGCTTCCAGCAAAGGTCATATGGCATGCCCACATCATTCAAGCGCACGGGGTCCGGCCTGATCCTCGACTTCGGCGGCGTCCTCACGACTCCCATCGCCGACTCCGTCGCCGCGTTCGAGCAATCCGAAGGGCTCACCCCCGGACTGTACGAGCGCTTGGTCTACGGCACCGCGTCTGGCCGGGAACTCCACTTCGCTGTGGAGCGCGGAGAGGTCTCCCAGGCAGACTGGAACGTTGCCGTCGCCCAGCTCCTTAGCGTCGAGCCGGAGAACCTGATGGGCCGCACCATGGCGGCCCTCAAGCCGAGCCAGCTGGTCATCGACGCCGCCCAGTTCCTCCGCGCGCGAGGCGTGCGCGTCGGCATCCTCACCAACTCCGTCGGCTTCGCCCCGTACAACCCCTACGACGGCTACGAACTGGAGACCCGCTACGACGCCCTCGTGGTGTCCGAGCGGGAGGGGCTGCGCAAGCCGGACCCCGCGATCTACAAGGTCATGTTGGACCGCCTCGGCGTGCCGGCCACCTCCTGCGTGTTCGTCGACGACATCGTCACCAACCTCGACCCCGCCCGGGACCTCGGGATGACCACGGTCCTCGCCCAGGACGTGTGCCAGATCGTCTACGACCTGCAATCCATCTTCGCCATCTCGCTCCAGTCATGAGCCAGGAACCGCTGCAGGTCCGCTGGGACCTCCCCCCAACCGAGAAGGCCGTCCACGATGCCCGCCACAGTGCAGAGGCGGTCCTGACCGCCTGGAAGGTCGACGAAGACCAAGCCGACGCCGCTCTCCTGGTCATGGCCGAGCTTGCCGCGAACGCCCTGCGCCACGGCAAAGACACCGACATCGGCGTCACCATCAGCCTCGTCGACCAGACCGTCACGGTCGACGTGACCGACGGCGACTACCGCATCGGCGCCGTCCAGCCCACCCGGCACCACGGTTGGGGCCACACGAGCGGCCGGGGTCTGCAACTCGTCACGGTACTCGCGGCCGCCTGGGGCTCTTACCCGACCCCGGAGGGGAAGGGCGTGTGGGCCACCTTGCACCCGCCGAAAGCGAAGGAGGCCGACCATCCGCCCCATCCGCCGGCCCTCACCGTCTGTTGACCCACCATCGACCCTGGAGTTGACCTGTGAGCAACGTCGTGCCCTTGCCCGGGCGCACCCCCGGCGAGACCCAGCGTGTGATCCCCACCCGGAATGTCTCCCATCCCGATAAAACCTCCCCCGCCGTGCACCGCACGGGACTTGTCGCTGCCGGCCTGTCCGGTGAAGCCGCCTTGCCCCTGATCGCGCGGATACGGGACAACCAGCGGATCTGCCACCCCAACCAACTGACGAAGGAGATGCCCTGTTGAATCCGAACCATGTGCGATCAGCCCTTGTGACCGGAGCGGGAGGGTTCATCGGCTCGCACCTCGTTGACCAGCTCCTGGGTCGCGGTCGACATCACCCTGACCGGGCAGGTCCCCGCCTGGCGCCCCGAGACCGGACACGTGGTCTTCGGCGAGCAGGGCGAGCAGTACTTCGCCTGGCTGCCGTCCGTGCCGCAGGGCAAGGTCGAGGCCACCTATCGCGTGGACGGCCACACCACCACGACCACGGGGATCGGCTACCAGGACCACAACTGGGGCAACGCCTCGATGCTCAAGCTCATGCACCACTGGTACTGGGCGCGCGGCGCGGCCGGACCGTACTCGGTGATCGCCTCGTACATCACGGCCGAGAAGGCCTACAGCTACGCCGAAGTCCCGATCTTCATGCTTGCCCGCGACGGCGAACTGATCGCCGCCGACGCCGCCAAGGTCGCCTTCGAGCAACTGGGCGGCTACACGGAGGCCGAGACGGGCAAGCCCGTTACTGGCGTCACCCGCTACACCTACACCGACGGCGACGAGCGGTACGTCGTCACCTTCACCCGCCACTCCGACCTGGCCACCGTCAAGTTCATCGACGACCTCAAGGGCCCCAAGAAGGCCGCAGCCAAACTCATCGGCTTCGACGGCGCCTACCTGCGCTTCGCCGGCGAGCTTCGCGTCGACCGGTACCGGAGCGAGGAGCTCGTGGAGAGCCACAGCGACGACGCCCTGTGGGAGCTCATGTACTTCGGCAAAGCCCGACCTTGATGGGCCCCAGTCCGCGTGGCGCCCGCAGCCCCTGGCTGGGGCCGTGAGAGCGGGAGGAACTTCACGCGAACGGATTGGGACGTTTGATCAGTCCCAAGGGGCAGCCGCCTAGCGGACTTGGTTCACCATCTCCTGCACTGCGCTGATGACCACGTCCGGTCGGTCGAGCGGGATGTCGTGGGAGCTGTGCTCGGCCACGATCAGGTGCCGGTTGGGGGCCGCGCTGACGAATTCCTGCTGGGCCTGCCGCCACAGCCCTGCGTCGAGGGGCGTGGGGAAGGGCGTCTGGGAGGAGACGATGGCGATGGCGGGCACGTTCTGGGGCCAGGCCATCGCGTGGTAGGCGAGGTGGACGGGGCCGTAGTTGTCGGCCTCGGCCAGGAGTTGGCGGGTTGCGCGGGTCTGGGGCTGCTGTCTCAGTGCCGCGATCTGCTGCTGGTTCGCGGCGACGATCCTGGCCGTCTCGCTGGGCGTGTAGAACTCGGGCAGGCTCGCGTCGACCAGGACGGCGCCGACGATCCAGTGCGGGTGCTCGTTGACGAAGTAGGTGGCGATCTCTCCGGCCAGCGAGTGGGAGACCAGGACCGCGTCTTTCGTGACGCCCAGCTGGGTCAGGCCTGCGGCCAGGTCCGAGGCCGCGTTCTGGGCCCGCCAGGGACCGGGCACGTCACTGCTGCGGCCTTCCCCGGAGCGGTCGTAGGTGATGATCTCGGACCCGGTGTCCTCGGCGAGCACGGGCACGATCTTGTTCCAGTACGACGCGTCGAGTCCGCCGCCGGCGTCCAGCACGATCGCCGGAAGCCGGCCCGGTGTGACGTAGAACGCCAGCTTGTGTCCCTGGTTCGTGATCATGTGCAGTGCCGGCTGCCGGGCAGTGCTCGCACTGGTTGTGGCCGCCCCGGGCATGGGTGTGGCGGGAGGTCGGCCCTTCGCCTGGGCCGAGCCGCACGCGGTCAGTCCGCACGCGGCGAGGACGACACCGGCCAATGCCATAGCGGTGCGCCGCACATGCGGGCGCCGGGTTGCGGTGGGGTCAGTCACTGGAAGTCCCTTCACGAGGGTGGAGAGTTGATGGCAAGCCAGAACGACTGATCGAAGTCGACTCAAGGGGCAAAAGCCTTGTGCCCCAGCCTTGCTGGGCGCGGGCCCGGTCGCGACGGGGCCCGCCCCCGAGTCCGGGCGGGGGCCAGCCCTACCGTCGGACCGCAGGCACGCAGGTGAGGAGGACGCCTTGGCGTCACGAGTGCGCAGATCTGAGAGCACGCGCCGATCGCGCCCCGCAGCAGCCTGTCGTCCGGTCTCATCTGGGCAAGTGCGCAGACAGGTTGTGCATCGGACTAGCGGAAGCCCGCATCTGTGCCGGGCTGGACGGACACGACGGGCAGCAGGAGGCGGGAGGCGTGTGGGCCGCCGGTGTGGAGGGTGAGGGTGCCCTGGTGGATATCGTCGGGCCGGTCGTCGGGGTCGTTGTGGAGGAACGGGCCGGAGCCGGTGAACGGGATCTGCAGGTCCGGCCGGACCTCGGCGACGGCGCCGGGGTGGACGTAGTCGTGTGCTTGGATGTCGAGGGTCAGAATGTGACCTGCGGTCAGGTGCAGGCTGGTGGGCCAGATCTCGACGTCCAGCTCGTACACGGTTCCCGGGATCAGCGGCTCGGCGTGGTCGTGGCGGTGGACGGGCAGGTGCGGCCGGGACTGGGCGGTGTCGAGGCTGCGGTGGGAGGCACGCATCCAGCCCTGGGTGATGGGGACGTGGTTGTCGTTGGCGCCTTCGAAGACGATCTCGGTGCCGTCGGGCCGGAAGGCGCGCAGGACCAGGAAGAGGTCGGCGTCGGTGGTGGTGGACTCGATGTACAGCTTCGCCGTGACGGGGCCGGCGATCTCGATGTCGTGGGGGCAGCGGTAGGTGAAGCTCAATCGGCCTTCCTGGCCCGTGTAGTTGGTGGCCCCGGCGTCCGGGGCCGGGGTCGGGCGCAGGCTGTGGTCGTTCGCGTCGAGGTGGAGCGGCGTCCAGGCGGTTTCGGGCAGGGGCCAGTCTTTGCCGGTGCGCTCGCTGGTGGTTCCGTCGGGGTGGCGGGTGAGCAGGTGCACGCGCGGCTGCCGGGTCCAGCCGGTCTCCTCACCTTTCAGGAAGTGGCCGAAGAAGCGCTTTTGCAGGTCCCGTCCGTACTGGGCGTAGAACAGCGGGAGGTGGTGTTCGTTGTGCATGGTGAGCCACTTGTCGCGGGAGGCGGCCAGTTCGAAGCCGCGGGTGTTGCCGCGCAGGTGCAGCCCGAGGCCGCCCCAGTTGCCGGCGGACAGCAACGGCACGGTGACCTTCGACAGGTCGGCGGAGCGGCTGCGGTGGTGGTCGTCGAGCAGCGGGTGCAGCCGGACGACCCGGCGCAGGTCCACGCGGCGTTCCGCGAGCTGTGCATCGGTGAAGGTCTCATCGCCGCACACCAGTTGCCCGGTGTGGGGGTTGCGTCCGCCCTTCTCGCCGAGGCCGTACTGCGAGCCGGAGATCAGCGCCCCGTACCAGAAGTCGATGAAGGTCGACAGGATGCCGCCGTGGTAGGTGATGTCGCGGTACCAGTCGGCCGCGCCCTCCCAGGCGCAGATCGCGCTGAGGTGGGGCGGCGGGGCCGCGGCGATGCGCCACTGGTTCATGGCGAAGTACGAGATGCCGCTCAGGCCGACCCGGCCGTTGCTCCACGGCTGCCGTGCGGCCCATTCGATGCATTCGTACAGGTCCCGGGTCTCGCGCTCGGAGAACGGGTCGAGCACCCCGGGTGAGCGTCCGGCGCCGCGGGAGTCGACGCGCACGCACACGTAGCCGTCGGGTACCCACTTCTCGGGGTCGACGAGTTCGAAGACCTGGTACCGGCCGCTGGAGCCGTCGAGGACGTCAGGGTGGTCGGCGACCAGTTTGTGCCACTGCGCGGGCCAACTGTCTTGGAACGGGCGGCCTTTGCCGTAGGGCCCGGAGGCGAGCAGGGTCGGATAGGTACCCGGTCCGGTGGGGCGGAAGACGTCGGCGCGCAGCACGCTGCCGTCGTCGATCTGGATCGGGACGTCCCACTCGATGGTCATCCCGTCGTTGACATCGATGCGGTACGGGCCGCTGAGGTCCGGGGTCTCGCTCATGGACATGTGTCCCCTCAAGGATGGGCGGGGTGTCTGCCTGCGCAGCGGCGAAAGCGTCGGCGGGGCGGGATTGTCTGCGGACCTGCCGCGCTGCCGGGGCGTCAGGGCAGGGTGACGACGATCTTTGCTGCGGAGACGCCTTTGCGCTGGACGTCCAGGGCGTGCTGGATGTCGCTCAAGCCGTGGCCTGCGACGGTGGGCTCGGGCACGGCGCGGTAGTGGCCCCCGGCCAGGGCGGTGGGCAGGAAGTCGCGGTAGATCAGCGTGCATACTTCGTTGGCCTTCAACGTCGTGCCGAAGATGTACTTGGTGCGGATCCCGCGCCGTCGGGCCCCGATCTGGAGCGCCACATTGGAGGCGACCAGCCGGGCGATCAGCTTCGGCAGGGCGAGTCGGCCGCGGTCGGGCTCGGCAAGCTGGGCGAAGGAGACCGGCGGGGTGGCGATGGAGACGAATTTGTTGCCCTGGCAGGCCCCGACGATCCGGATGCAGGACGCGGCCGCGGTCGTGCCGAAGGCGATCGCGCCCGCGAGGGTACGGCCAGTGAACGCCGCGACGACGTCCGCCACCACGTCCGGGCTGCTGTAGTCGAAGACCTGGGCAGCGCCCAGCGAGCGGACGTAGTCGAAGTTGCGTGGCGAGGCCGTCGCGATGACCTCGTACCCGGCGGCCACGGCCAACTGGATCGCATTGCTGCCCACACTCGTGGAGCCGCCCCACACCAGCAGCGTCTGCCCGGTCGGCCCGCCATTCACCGACGGGTGGCGCAGGCCCAGTTGGTCGCTCTGGAACAGACCGCATGCGGCGGTGGAGACCGCGAGCGGCAGCACGGCGGCGTCTTCGAACGCGAGGGTGTCCGGTATCGGGGCTGCCATGCGTTCGAGTAGGGCGGGGTAGAGCTGGAAGCCGCCCTCGGCCGCCCGGTTGCTGTCCTTGTCGGTGCCCACCGCGTGACCGAGCACTCTGTCGCCCACCCGGAACCGGGTGACCGCGGAGCCGACCTCCACCACCTCCCCCGCGACGTCGGATCCGAGCACGGTCGGATACGCGAGCCAGCGGTAGGTGAGGCTGCCGGCCCCCTGGATGATCCACTCCAGAGGGTTGATCGCGACGGCGCGGTTGCGGACGACGATCTGGTCCGCGGCGGGTGGGGTGTAGGGCGCGGGCCCTACTTCGAGCTTGGCGTTGGCGGCCTTGATCCAGGCGGCGGCGTTGGTCGGCACGGGGCTACCTCCACATAGTGATTGCACCAAGTGCAATGACTTGAGTGTGGCACGCGATGACACCGAGTGCAATCGCTGGGCTAGGATGGTCCGCGTGGCACGTTGGGAACCGGATGCACAGGGGCGGCTGCAGCAGGCGGCCATGGAGCTCTTCGCCGAACGCGGGTACGCCGAGGTGACGGTCGCCGAGATCGCCGACCGCGCCGGGCTGACCAAGCGCACCTTCTTCAACCACTTCGCCGACAAGCGGGAAGTCCTCTTCGCCGGCGCGCAGGCCTTCGAGGACAGCGTCGTCGCGCACCTGGCCGATCCCGATGACGACCTCGCACCCATCGACGCGGCCACCCAGGCGCTCACCCGTGCCGGCCAGGAACTCGCCCGCTACGGCGAATACGCCCGGGCCCGCCAAGGGCTCATCGCCTCCTCGACCGAGCTGCAAGAACGCGACCTGATCAAGACAGCCGCACTGACCTCGGCCATCGCCGAGGCCCTGCGCCGACGGAGGGTCCCCGCCACCACCGCCACCTTGACTGCGCAGGCGGCAGCGGCCGTGTTCACCGCCGCCTACGCCGACTGGATCAGCGACACCGGCGCCGACCTCCACATCCTGATGCAGCGCTCACTCGACGACCTCCGCAACGCCCTCGGCCACACGCCGGCCCCCGAAGGCCAGAGCTGACCCGCAAGGGCCAAGGTCCCGCCGTCCGCGTCGGCCGACGATTCGCGCAGCCGCCCGCGGCTCGCCTCGGACGGGCGGAAGGACGCGCAGGGCCGTGGAGTTGATGTGGTCGAAGTGCAAGGTGAGAGGCGGGCGAGCTGCGGCTCGCGCCCGGCACCATCCGCCCGCTTGCGCTCCCTGCCGCGTTCGGCCCGCGATGCGGACTGCCCGGCCGCTTCCCAAGGTCCTGTGAGCTCGGCCAACAACCTGCCGAGTCATCGGACAGAGCAGCCTGGTGCGAACGTGCCTGATCACGGTGTTTCGCATCCTGGCGTCGGCATGAAGCACCAGCTCGGAACAGTGCCACTCTCGACGTGCCGCGCCGCCATGGCTGCGCTTGTGAGGCTGCCTCAGGGCTGGGGCGAGATCTCTTGGTTGCAGGCGAACTCGGCGTTCGACCGGTCACTTTGGTCGAGTGTGGCGGCCCAGCTGGCGAGCAGTTTGAGGCCGTCGTCGGATGTGGTGCCGGGCTCGGCACTCAGTGCGGTGAGGGTCAGGCCGGGGTCGGTCGGTACGGGCAGCGCCTCGAAGGCGAGGGTGAGGTCGCCGACGGCGGGGTGCCGGAATTGCTTGAGGCCGGTGTGGTGCAGGCGCACGTTGTGAGCGGCCCACAGAGTGCGGAACTCTTCGCTACGGGTGGAGAGTTCGCCGATCAGGTCGCTGAGGTCGCGGTTGTAGGGATCCCGGCCGGCCTCGGTGCGCAGCAGGGCGGCGGCTGCGGCCCTCTGGTGGTCCAGTTCGGTCATGTACTCGGCGGCGGCGGGGTTGAGGAACTGGAAGCGGGCCATGTTGACCGGCCGGGCGGGGTCCTGGAAGAGCGGCCAGTACAGGGCCTTGCCGAGTTGGTTGGTGGCCAGGATGTCGAGGCGGCCGTTGCGGATGAAGGCGGGTGCCTCCGTCATCGCGTCGAGGAGTTGCTGCAAGCCGGGCCGGATCGGCTGCGCGGCGCGTCGGCGTGCGGGGCGGCGGGTGGTGCTGGCAGTGCGCGCCAGGTCCATGAGGTGGGCGCGCTCGGACTCGTCGAGTTGCAGTGCGCGGGCGAGTGAGTCAAGGACGGCTTCGGAGGTTCCGGAGAGGTTGCCGCGTTCCATCCGGGCGTAGTACTCGGCGCTGACGCCGGCCAGCATCGCGACCTCTTCCCGGCGCAGTCCCTTGACACGCCGCTGGCCTGCCGCGGGCAGCCCGGCCTGCTGCGGGGTGATCTTGGCGCGGCGGCTGGTGAGGAACTCGCGGACCTCGCTTCGGTTGTCCATGCCTTCGAGGCTACGACGCTCTCGATGAGCCAGGGGTGTACTGCCAGTACACGTATCAACGAGTCCTTCCGCGCGGGTATGACCTGCCGTTTCATCGGTAGGGAACGAAGCACGACGGACAGCGGGGCTCCGTCCGCCCAGTGGCTGGGACCACTGCCGCGGGGCGCAATGGAAGTCCCGAGGAGTGACCCAGCGGAAGGTGTGAGTCGATGTCGGAGGAAAACCGGACCCAAGGTCCGCGGCAGCTGTTCGGAGATCTCGCGCCCGCGTTGGCCGGATACAGCGAGGACGTGCTGTTCGGGCAGGTGTGGGAGGACCCGGACCTGTCCGCGCGGGACCGCAGTCTGGTGACCGTGGCCAGCCTGATCACCAGCGGCAGCACCGACCAGCTCGCGTTTCACCTGGGCAAGGCGCGCGAGAACGGTGTGAGCGACAAGGAGCTGATCGCCACGGTCACCCACCTGGCGTTCTACGCAGGATGGCCCAAGGCCATGTCCGCGCTCACGGTCACCCGCAGCGCCCTGACCGACGAGTGACCTCGCCCGGCCCCCACTCGCACCAACGCGTGGTCAACCCCGCGACTTAAGGTATGCAAGGAGCACGATCATGGAGATCATCCAGCCTCCCGCGACAGTCAAGCTTCCGGCGCAGATGTTCACCGGAGACGCCTGGGCTGATGTGATCTACCGCGGCGAGGACCCCTCCCACGCGCGGGCGAACATGGTGCGCTTCGCGCCCGGCGCCCGCACCGCCTGGCACTCCCACGGCCTGGGCCAGACTCTCTACATCGTGGAGGGCATCGCCCTGATCCAGTCCCGTGGCGGCGACATCATCGAGGCCCGTCCCGGCGACGTGATCTTCACACCAGCCGGTGAGGAGCACTGGCACGGCGCGGCACCGGACCGGTTCATGGCGCACATCGCGCTGTGGGAGGGCGACGAGGTCGACTGGCTGGAACACGTCACAGACGACGAATACGCCGGCCACCGCCTTCCCGCCCGCACCCCCTGACATTCTCCGGGCGCACCCGCCGCGACCAAAGCAGCGGCGCCTGGCTCGAACCCCTGCACGAGGCCCCGAGGCCCTGGGCCGGTACGGAGATTGGACACCCCCGCATGAACCCGCAGTACACCTTCGACGGCCAGGTCGCCCTGGTCACCGGCGCCGCCTCCGGCATGGGCCTGGCCACCGCCCGCGCCTTCGCCCAATCCGGCGCCGCCGTCGTGCTCGCCGACATCGACAAGGACGCCGTCCAGACGGCGGCGAACGAACTCACCGACGCCGGCCACCAGGCCATCGGCGTGGTGTGCGATGTCGCCGACGAGGACCAGGCTGCGGCCATGGTCCGCAGCGCGGTGGACACCTACGGCCGCCTGGACATGGCCTTCAACAACGCCGGAATCCAGGCCCCGCCCTCGGACGCCGCCGACGAGAGCGCCGCGGAGTTCGACCGCGTCAATGCCGTCAACCTGCGCGGAGTGTGGGCTGCCCAGAAGCACGAGCTGCGTCAGATGCGCACCCAGGGCTCCGGCGCGATCGTCAACTGCTCCTCGCTCGGCGGGCTGGTCGGCCTGCCCGAGCGCGCCGCCTATCACGCCTCCAAGCACGGCGTGATCGGGCTGACCAAGAGCGCCGCGGTCGAGTACGCCACCAAGGGCATCCGCATCAACGCCGTCTGCCCCGGCGTGATCGAGACCCCTATGGTCGCCGACATGCTCGAAGGCCAGGCCGACGCCATGGCCGAGATCATGAGCCAGCAGCCCATCGGCCGGCTCGGCCAGGCGGAGGAAGTCGCCGCCGCCGTCCTGTGGCTGTGCAGCCCCGCCGCCAGCTTCGTGATCGGCGTCGCCCTGCCCGTCGACGGCGGATACACCACCCACTGAACCGCCACTCCCGACCCTGGCCCTGACTCCGGCTCGGCCACCGTCCGCATCACACCGCCACGTCAAGCGGCTGACGGCTGACAAGGTGCCGCCGCGGGGACGTGCATCAGCAAAGGAACTTCGTTATGGAGTACACCCGTCTCGGCACCACCGGTCTGAAGGTGAGTCGGCTCGCTCTGGGGTGCATGAGCTACGGCGATCCGACCGTACCCGGCGCCCACCCGTGGGCGCTGACCGAGGACAGGGGCGCACCGTTCTTCCGGCAGGCCGTCGAGCTGGGGATCACCTTCTGGGACACCGCCAACGTCTACCAGGCAGGCAGCTCCGAGGAGCTCGTCGGCCGTGCCATAGTCGAGTACTCCCGGCGCGAGGACATCGTCCTGGCCACCAAGGTCCGCGGCAGGATGCACGACGGACCCGGCGGTGAGGGCCTGTCCCGCAGGGCCATCCTTGAGCAGGTCGACGCCTCCCTGGCCCGGCTGGGCACGGACTACATCGACCTCTACCAGATCCACCGCTTCGACGACGAGACGCCGGTCGAGGAGACGATGGAAGCCCTGCACGACGTCGTCAAGGCCGGGAAGGTCCGCTACCTCGGCGCCTCGTCGATGTACGCCTGGCAGTTCGCCAAGCTCCAGCACGCCGCGGACCTCGGCGGATGGACCCGCTTCGTGTCCATGCAGAACCAGTACAACCTGCTGCGCCGCCAGGACGAGCCCGAACTCATGGCCATGTGCCGCGACATGGGCGTGGGGCTCGTGCCCTACTCGCCGAACGGGAAGGGCCGCCTCGCGCGGCCCGTGGGCGAGCAGAGCACCCGCTCCCGTACCGACCACGTCGTGCAGTCCTTCGACAGCCCTCACGACGAACCGGTCATCAACGCAGTCCAGCAGGTGGCCCAAACCCGCAGCGTCAGTATGGCCCAGGTCGCGCTGGCCTGGGTCCGGCGAAACCCGCTGGTCTGCGCCCCCATTGTGGGAGCCACCCAGCCTCACCACCTCTCCCAGGCCGTCGACGCGCTCGATCTCCAGCTGTCGAACGAAGAAGTGGCCGCCCTGGAGGAGCCTTACACCAACGCTGGACCATCCTGGTTCTGATCACCAGACCCGCCCAGGGCACGGCGGCGACGAGCGAGACGCTCCCGCGCGCCACACGCACGGTTCAGGTCCTCGGCGCTCAGATGTCCGAACGTCGAGGGTCCGACGCAGGCCGGCAGGGGTGCGAGCGCAGCCAGTTTCGACCGCATCTCCTGCGCGCCTCATCGCTCACACCGGGTGAGTTCTCCCGCGTGGAGCGGGCCTTGCGGTGCGAGGCCGCCCGCGAGGACAGGTCCGTGGCGGGCGCGTCGGGGCCACCGCCGCGGCGAGGCTCTCGGCAGCGGAATCGAGCTGCAGCAGCGAGACACCTTCCCAGCGAACTCGCTACCGCCCGACTCAGGTGCGGATCCTCACCGAGGACCGCAGGTCACAGGCCGGAAACCGTGCTGGTGGTCGCATCGTGGTCGCGGCCGCTCACCAGGGCGCCCAGCCACTAGCCTCCGCGAGTTGATCAAGCACCGACATCGTGGGAGCCGCAAGAACATGCGCAGGACACAGCGGAAGGCCGGATCTACCGCCGGTGCGGCTGCCGGGACGCCCACCGCCGCCAGCATGGCCCCAGCTGCCCCGGCCTCGCCGGGCAGGACCACGGGACCTGGTACTTCGCCGTCGACGTCCCCTCCGTCGCAGGCCGCCGCCGCACCGTGCGCCGCGGAGGCTTCGAAGACGCCTGGAGCGCCGAGGCGGCGCTGCGCAGGTATCTGGAGGGCCGCCGCCTGGGCTTCGACGCCGATCCCCATGAGACGGTGGCCGCCTACCTCACCAAGTGGCTCAAGAACATGGAAGTGCTGCTCAAACCCACCACCTACGCCCGCTACCGTACCTACGTACAGGGCGAGCTCATCCCCGTCTTCGGCGCTATACGCCTGGAGGAACTCGCCCACGACCACATCGCCGCCTACACCAACCATCAACTCGACCAAGGCCGCGGACGCTAGGCCGTCTACCACTGCCTCGCCACGCTCTCCAGTGCCCTCGGAGCAGCCGTTCGCACCCACCGCCTGCCCCACAACGCCGCCCAGCCCCTGCCCATGCGCAGGCCGGCCGCAGCGGAACGCGTCCCCTGGAGCGTGGAGCAGGCCGTCCAGTTCCTCGCCCACTGCCGTGACGCCGACCCCGCCTTCGCCGACCCTTTCGAAGTCATCATCGGCACCGGCCTGCGCAAGGGCGAAGCACTCGGACTCCAGCGCCGGTGCGTGCGAATCGGCGACCGCGTCATGTTCATCCGCCACACCCTCTCCGCCATCGACAACCACGAACTCGTCCTGACCGCACCGAAGACGAAGAAGAGCCGCAACTGGGTGCCCCTCTCCGACCGCGTCGCGGCGGCCCTCGAACGGGCCATGGCCAAAAGCCACCGAGGCGGGCAATGACCACGTCTTCCAGGGCCCCGACGGGTAGCCCCTCATCTCGGCCGCCGTCCGGGAGCGATTCCACCAGCTGCGCGAAGAAGTCGGCCTGCCGCACGTGACCATCCACGACCTGCGTCACCTCGCCCCCACAATCGCCCTGGAAGGCGACGTGTCGATGACCGTCGTCTCCAAGACGCTGCGGCACTCCACCCTGTCCACCACCGCGAACATCTACAGTCACCTGACCTGGGACGTCGCCCTCGCCGCGGTCCACACCATCGAAGCCAGGCTCCGCCTCATCGAGGCCCAAGCCCGCTGGGGCGACCTCCTCGACACCGCACGACCGCCGAACCCGCTGTTCAGCCACGCAGCCTGACGACCAGAAGGCCACCGCGAACCAGCGCTGACAACGCCGATCGCCAACAGGCAGGAGAAGCAGAACCGGCATCAACCCACGCGCGTCGCCCGACAAGGCAACTGGCGCCGTCGGGGCTTCCGTATGCCCAGAAACCGGCCGATCCGCACGGCCCGTCGACGGAAGGCCAGCCACACCGTGGGGTGATTACCGTCCGTCACGCCAGAAGGAGGCACGACCCGCTTCGGTGACGGTTGGTGTCCCGCGCAGGCAAACGACCCCGACATCACCTCAATCAAGTTCAGTAGCGTGCAGCTTTCAGCCCCAGGACGTCAACCCATGACTGAACGGGAACTACTCGGAGACCACTGGTCGCGAGCTTTTCGTGGGACCTCTCAACTGGTGCTCTACGGTGGCTCTCCACCTTCGCTTCGACCCTACGGCGAGCCAGTTCGGCGGCTCAGCGCCCTACGCGCCGCGGAGGGCCAGCACGCCTGTCTCCGTGCCTAGCAGCACCTGGCCGCCCGTCAGCACAGGCGAGGCGAAGTGCGGCAGCGTCCCGGTCCCCGCCGAGGTGAGCACCCGGCCGGTCGCCGGGTCGAGCGCGTAGAGCACGCCTTTCGCGTAGTCGGTCACCCATACTGCGCCGCCGCCCACGACCGGTGAGCCCGCGGCGACGACCGCAAACCGCCAGCCAGGTCTGGCCGAACCAGCGGCGTCCACGTCCACCCGGACCAGGCCGTCCGCGCACGGAAGGAAGACCGTGCTGCCGACCACCGCGGTCGCGCCGAAAGCACCGGGCGCGTCGCAGAGGCGGGCCTGTGCGACCTGACCTCCGACTCCGCCGAGATGGGCGGGGTCGAGGGTGTAGCCGTTGCCGCTCTTGCCTACGGCGAGCAGGTAGCGGCCTGCCACGGCCGGGGTGAGAGACCCGAGGTCCAGGTCATGGGCGTTGTCGGCGGCCCAGGTACTCGGGGCGAAGACGTCGGTGCGGGTCAGCTTCTTCGGGTCGAGGGCGACCACTGAGTCCGAGCCGTCGTAGTCGCCGCCGATGGCGGCGCCGTTGCCCACGGCGGTCATGATCGCCAGTCGGCCGCCCGCTCCGGCCGTCACCACCGGACCGCCTGGCGCCCAGATCCCGCCTTGCCGGGTCGTGGGGACGGTGTAGGAGAGCAGCGGACCGGCCCCCGTGGCAGCGGCGGAGACCACCGCGCCCACGTAGTTGCCGCAGTCGCCTTCCAAGCCTCCGAAGGCCACCAGGATCCGCCGGTCGTAGGCAGCCAGCGCGCCGCGCTGCTGGTGGTCCCCGGCCGTCCCCCGCGGCGGCTCCACCTCCCGGCGAACGCGGACCGTGCCGTCGGCTGGGTCGACCCCGGCCAGCAGGTGCCGCCCGCCCGCCAGTTCCGCCAGGACGAAGACCAGCCCGGTCGTCGGCTCGTAGACAGGCGTGCTGGTGATCCCGAGCGGGTCGATGTCGCCGCAGGGCAGCGAGGAGAGCGGGGCGGGCGTCCCAAGCCGGGTCCGCCAAAGGACGCGCCCGCTGCTCCGGTTCAACGCGTAGACGCTGTCGTTCTCCGTCGCCGCGATGACGACGCCCCGGACGAACAGCGGCTGCCCGTAGACCGCCCCGTCCAGCGCCGCCGACCAGCTCCTGGTCAGACGGGCGGGCGGCGGCAGGTCCGGCACGTCGCCACTGCGGGTCGCGTCGCGGTGGTAGGTCAGCCAGTCGCCGGGAAGCGTAGGCGGGGGCGGAGCGGCGCCTGGCTGGTACTCCTGCGGTGTGATCGCCGCTCCGCCGGGCGGCGGGCTCGGCGACCGGTGCGCAGACGGCGACGAATTCGTGCAGGCGGGCACGAAGGCGAGTGTGAGAGCCGCCAGTACGGCGAATGGGCGCAGCCCCCGCGGGAGGCGGCCGGGCGCGCGGAGGGCACCTCGGGCCCCGTGACGAGAGGGCATGATCTCAGTTTCAGCGTCCGGCCCCGTCACGGCGAGCGCGCCGCGCCCGGCGGCGGTCACCACGCCTGAGTTCCACCAGCTGGGACCACGACTCCAATAGACGTTGCACCTTATTCGGTACCCACGGGAAAGGAACATCTGACCAGCGCAATGCGGCCCATTCCTCGACTTTGACGGACAGGACAGCCTCAACGAAGTCAGTCGGCGGCAGGTAGCCGTGCGGTCTGCTGGTCCGGGCGCCGGGGTACCGTCCGCCCCGACGCGGTCCACTGCGCTGCGAGCGCGGAGTAGAGCAGAGTGGCGTTCTGGCAGTCGGCACTCGGTGATGGCCCTGGCGTCGGATCTGCTCTGGTCACACCCGTGAAACGATGCGGCAACTGTGCGCCTGCCGAGAATGTCATCCATGCAGTTCAGAGGGCTCGCGGGTGGATGCGGCAGGATGATCACTTGTGTTGCTTCGCTTTGCCCACTCGGCGGTCGCCCGTACCTTCGCTGCTGTCCGGCTGTTGCCGATGAGCGACCGAGAGAAGGACGCGGAGATCCTCGTTCTGCGTCATCAGATCACTGTCCTTAAGCGGCAGCTCGGTGGGGACAGGGTGCAGTTCGGTCCGGAGGACCGCGCGTTCCTCGCTGCGCTGTTGGCGCCGTTGCAGCGGGAAGCCCGGCCTGCTTTCGCGCCGTGCTAGTGAAGGGCTAGCCATGACATCGAAGGTCACGGGCTCTACATCGTGGAATGGCTGGCCACCTGGGGCTGCGTCTGCCGTGCGTGCCGCTCCATTTGCGGACGCGGTACCCCCCGAGCACAGCGCCACGACAGCCCGCAGTTCCGGCCGGTCCTCGAGGGCATCGGGCGCCCCGCACGGGTCCGGGCCAGCCGCGCACCCAGCCGAACAGGGTCTGGATAGGGCGTTCGGCTCCCGCGCCAACCGCGCCTACCTTCGACAATGATGACGCTGCTGAATTTTCGACCATCCTCATCAATGTCGTGGTGCCCGCCAAGCAGTCGAGGGCGCCGCGAAGCTGGATCCACCAGGCGGCTGGGAGGTCTGGGTCGTGGCGGAGGACGAGGGGGGCGGAGAGAGTAGCCAGGGTGCGGTCGAATAGGTCCGCGCGATACCTCCAGCCTTCGTCTCCCCACTGGTAACTGGCGCGATGTCGAGGCCGGGGCAGGAGCCCGCCAAGGCGACGGCTTCCGTGGTGCCGTTCCACCAGAAGGTGCCGTAGCTAAGGGTCGCTCGCGACGCGCAGCCAGGCCGCGGTCTGGTCGGCGTTCACGGGAAGGCCGAGGGTGCGGCCCTGTCAGCCCCACGCCTCGCCGTTCTGGCCTCTGGCATCCAGTTACACGCCGAGGGCGGCGCGGGCGTGCCCGTGGGCGGCGAGCATGCGCGTGCGGGTCCGGGAGGTGGGGACGGTGCTGTTCATCGGCTCGTCTCGGCGGGCGTGAAGTAGGGGGTCATCTCCGCCTGCCGGCTGGCGAGCGCGAGAAGCGCCTGTTCGTGGTCGGACAGAGCGAGGCGGTTCCAGTGATGGCGGACGATTGTGGCGAGGACCTCGCGCAGCCCCCGGTGGAGACGGCCGTCTTGGTCGGCTTCGGCGAGCGCCGCTCCCGCGTTACGGAAGGCCGCTGTCCAGCCGGCGGCGAAGTCGAGCGCTTTTGTTGCGGCGAACACCGGGCTGGAGGCGCGGGTGTCGAGGTGAAGGAGCTGGTGCAGTGCCTGTGTCATCCCGACGAGTTGGTCGGTTGCCACCTGGGCCGCTTCCCGGGAGCGACTGTCGGCGACCCGCTGCCAGACCTCGGCGCGCTCGATCGGGTCCAGCAGCGCGGCGCGGAGCATCGCGCTGCACAGCACGACGGACAGCTCCCGGCGCCCTGGGCGGGTGCGGCCGGTTCGGACGAGTCCGAGCACTTCGCGGCTGTCAGCTGCGAACAGGGTGTGCGCGATGGCCATAGCCTGCTGGCCGCCGAAGGCCAGGGTTTCGGGCTCGTACCGTGACCAGCGCCAGCGAACGACGTGTCCGTCGTCGGTGAGGTGGTCGAGGAGGTCTCCGAGATGGCGCACAGTCACCTCCGCTCCGCTCTCCGGGGCGGGTAGGCAGCGAAGCCGCCAGTCGGGGTGCTTGCGCAGGAACCACCAGCTGTCCAGGACCTTGACGGCTTGGAGGGCTTCGAGGTGGGGCATCAGGTGGGACACGGCCAGTGTCTCGGCTTCGGCCCAGTCAGAGAACCGCACTCGGGCCTGCACCCACGGCTCCGTCTGCCGCTGGCTCAGCGCGGCGCGGCCCGCAGCGCGGTAGAGCGCGACGGCGTCGGCGAGGTCCGGGTCGAGCGGGGCGGTGCTGGCCGCGAGGATCGCAAGGACTTGCTCCTCGGTCACTGGCACGCTCACCTGGGGCTCCAGGGGGAGGCAAGCAGGCAGGCGTCCCAGCCGGAGCGGGTGTCGCCGCGCTGCTGGTGGACGAGTCGGACCAGCGCCGCGCCGTCGGGGCCCTGGAGGAAGCCGTCGGGGCGGCCTGCGGGGGCTTCGCTCATACCCGCGCGGAGCGCGCTGAGTAGTGGCCGGAAGCCTTCTGGCTGGGCTGCGTCGGCGGCGACCCGGTGGACCGTCAGCAGCACACCCGCGAGGCCGTGGCACAAGCCGGACTCGCGGAGCTGGGCGAGCTGGCTGGGGTTGCTGAGCCCGGTGAGCAGTGCTGCCTCCACCGCCTGCTTCCGGGTGGTGTCGCCGAGAGCCATCGCGGCGAGCTGCTGCGCACGGACTTGGCCGGGCAGGCCGTAGCACCAGCTCGGCCTGGTCGGCAAGGTGCGGGGCAGCGCGTCGGTCCGGTGCCCCTGCAAGGTGATCCACTCCGGCCACCAGGTGTTCTGCGCGCTGGTGCAGCGCAGCGAGTGGAGCCAGACGAGGATGCGGTTGATCGCCTCGCGGTGGCCCTCGACGGTGAACCCGCGCAGCGCGGCGAGGGCCAGCAGGCCGAGGGGGCCGCAGATCCCGTGTGCGATGCCGGCGTTGCCGTGGCCTCCTGTGAACGCCTCACTGCTGCGGCCGGAGGGGTCGAGGTCGGTCCACCAGCCCGGGAGCCCGCCGGCGTGGGGGAGCGTCAGCCGCACCAGGTAGGCCAGGATCGCGTGCAGCCCTTCGGGGTCGGTGCCACGTTCCAGCAGCAGGACGCCGAGCCCGGTCAGGCCGTAGAGCAGGTCGAACTCGCTGACTCTGGCGTTGCGGTCGGAGTCGATGCGCCGGTGGGCCAGCTCGAGGCGATGGCGCACCACGGCGCCGATCTCCGCGTCCAGTTGGTCGAGCGCCCGTGCGTACCGGGTCGAGCCGAGCGAGGCAGTGTGGAGGACGAAAGCGACGGCGGGCGCGCCATAGAACAGGGAGGCGCGGTCGTCCACCACCAGTTCGTGGGTGCAGGCCCTCAGCACCCGGTGGGCGTCGTCCCAGGGGGCGAGGCTGAGGTGGGCGCGCTCTATCGCGAGGAGCGCTGAGCCAATGGCGCCATTGCCGAGGTCTTGGGCCAGCCAGGGGGCAGCTGGGCGCTGGTCGGTAAGCGTGGTCATCGGGTTGCTCCTTCGCGGGCGGTCCAGGACAGTGCGGCGGAGCGGGCCAGGCGCAGGCACAGGCTCTCCGACTTCTCGTCCGGGCCGATTGCCCGGATGTGGTGCATGTGCAGCAGGCTCAAGGCGGCCTCTGCCAGCGTCGGCCCGCCGGTTTCCCGCAGAGCGATCCGGTACGCGGCCAGGGCCTGGCCCCGGGCTGTCCACACCTGTGCCAGCTCGGCCCCGCCCGGCAACCGGCGCAGCGACGGGTAGGCCGGGTCGGCCGCGGCGAGAGCCATCGCGCGGGTGAGAACGTCCCGGGCCGGGTGCGGGGTGTGCGCGGTGTTGACGGCCTTCACCATCCAGCGGGCGGCCTCGGAGGCGTCGCCAAGCAGCCATGCAGTGAGGTCGAGCAGGCTCGCCGCCGTGACCGCTTCGGCCGGTGTGCCGCTGGCGCTCTGGAATGCGGCCTGCGCCAGCGCCGCGGCGGAGTCCGCGACAAACACTCCTTCCGCCGCAGACATCGCGCGGCGCTCGCCGTAGCGGCCCGTCTCCGGCTGGTATCCGTCCCACACGGCGCGGCTGGCCAGGCCGAGCGCGCGCAGGTCATCGACCCAGGCGGCGACCCGCTCGGCCAGCGATCCGAAGTCCTCCGGCGCGGAGATCGGGAACCGCAGGCGAAGGTGCGGCTCGGGGTCGCGGTAGCGGATGAACCACCAGGTCGGCTGCCCCAGCTCCGGCAGGTGGCTGGCGAGGACGGTGTCCGCGTGCTCGGGATGCCCGTAGAGCTTGAGCGTGGACCAACCCACTTGGCCGGGCAACTGAGCGCTGCGCGCGCCGAGCGGGCGGCGACTCAGCGCCGGGCGCGGGCGCGGGGACTGGGTGGATCCGAGCGCCAGGGTGAGGGCGTGCGCGCGGCCGTCACACCAGCCGAAGACCTTCGGGTCTGCTGCCTCTCGGACCGTCACCGTCGGGTCCCGGGTCAGCGCGGCGTGCAGCAGCTCGGCTTCGCCAGGCTGGTCAAGGTCCAGGCGCAGGCGTCGGTCGGCACCGCCGATCTCGACCGCCGGCGGCACCTGATAGTGCTCCCGCCAGGCCGCGATCCCGTCGGCCAGGTCCTCGCCGGTCACGCGCCAGCGGGCGGGGGCCAGGATCGCGCGGCCGTGCCGCACACGTGGGAGATAGGGCAGAGCGTCGGCGGCTCCCCAGTCGAAGGGGGCGAATGCGGCCGTCCGCGCTCTGGGCAGCTCAGCCAGGAACCGAGCCAGCGGGTGGGTGCGGTGGACCAACTCGACCGCGCTCAGCAGCATCGGCTCGACGACCGACCCGCTGTCCAAGTCGACCAGGTAGAGATGGTGGGCGTCCGCGCCGACGCCGAGCATGTCCACGGTCAAGCCGCCGCGCGGAGCCGACTCCCCGACCGCGAGGACCGGGAGCAGCGCGGGGACACGGGTGACGCTGCCGGTCGAGACGGTGAGCGGCGGGCTGGAGATCTGCACCTTCGCCGCGCCGGCCACGACGGTCGCAGCTGCGGCCACGGCTGCCTCGAACCGATTGCGCTCCCGATGGTCGAGCAGGTCGAGGAACCGGCCGGCCGCCGCCCCGGCGCAGGGAACGACGCCGTCGATGCTGATCGTGAAGTCTCCGCTGTCGACGGCTTGGCGGGAGATGGCGTGCAACTGTAGACGCATGTCCAGATGCGGCAGTTCGTGGTAGCGGCGGTTCGGGCGGCGCTGGTCCAACCCCACGATCTGGGCCTCGGTCAGCTCCACCTCATGCCGGTGCTCGTGCGCTGCGCGCTGCGCGAGCGCGAGTAACTGGCGGTCCCGCGCGCTCACCCCGGCCGTCGAGCTAGGGGTGAGGGCGCCGCGGTATCCGGCGGGCCACCCGAGTCCGAGGTTCGGGTCGACCAGGCGCAGCAACGGCACCAGCGCGCCGGTCCCGTAGCGGTCGAGGAAGCGGCGGTGGAACTCCGCCCACGCGCGCGATCCGTCAGGGCGGGCCGTGAGCCGGGACAGGAGATCGGCCGCCCGCTCCGCCTCCCGCACGATCCGGTGCGGGAGCGTCACCTGGGCGTCGAGGTGGAGGTCGACATCGAGGGGCTGCGCAGAGCGCGGGGACAGTTCGGTCATCGCTGCCTGCGCTACGGCGCGAAGCGCCGCCTTGCGTCCAGCAGGGGCACGGTCATGACGCAGCATCAGGTGATGCACGGCCCGTAGCCCGGCCACCGTCGCTGTGGTGGCGGGCGGGGCATCGCCGGGAGCCTTCTCGGCCTCGACCAGGAGGTGGCGGACCGGGTCGGTGGCGGTCATCGGCGGGTGCGCGCTGGTGTGGAGCAGCCCGGCGGTGACGAGACCGCGCACCAGGGCAGCAACTGGCTCGGGCTCCGCCCCGGAGTGCTGCGCGACGAGCACCGCCACCAGGTCGGGGAACGGGATCGGCTGCTCGGCCTGCAGGAGGGCTGCGCGGACCAGCGGGATGCTTCGCACGCTCATCTCCCCAGGGGCCGCGTCCGGGCCGTCTGCCGGCCGGTAGGGGAGCACGAGGCGGTCGCCGCGGACCGTCACGGAAGCGTCGGCCGTGACCAGCAGCCCCGCCAGGACGTCTGGTTGTGCCTCCAGTACGTCGGCCATTGCGCGGACCCAGTTCGCGTCAGCACGAGCCCGCACCCGGTGGCGTTCTCCCCAGACCACGTGCGCGTGTTCGCCGACCGTGGCGGGGGTGATCCCGGCGACCAGGCCGAAGGGGGTCGGGCGGTGCTGCTGGCGCAGAACGTAGCGGTGCAGCGCGAGCGCGGCCCGGCGCACTAGCCGCGGCGCGAGGGTTGTCCCGTTCGTGACCGCTTCCAGGCGGGCGGCCAGCTGGGGGCTGGCGGCGGACACCGGCTCCCGCACCGCCGCGTGCGCCCAGACAGCGGTGATCCAGTCGCGCAGCGCCGCACTGTCGGCGTCCGGGTCGCCGCTGCTGGCCGGACGCGCGGGCAGGTCGAGGCCGGACGGGAACACGGTGGACCGGAACAAGGCCGCACCGAGGTACTGGTACATGGATCGCTCCCTTCTCGGGTCTCGGTCGGTCAGGGGCCGTGGCGGCACCGGAGAAGAGGTGCTCCGGTGCCGCCACGAGCGAGCGAACGGGGTCAGTCGTTGTCCCCGCCGCTGGGCGGCGTGCAGCCGGCGCAGGCGCTCTCGCCGGTCGAGCCGCAGTTGTCGCTGGTGTCGTTCATCAGCTCGCCGATCGCCGGGCCCCGCGCGGCGAACCTCACGTCCAACGTGAAGTCGACGACGGGCACGGCGGCGGTGATCCTCTGGGACATGGCGTCCTCCTTGACGATCAGCGATCTCGGGGTGGGGATGTTCAGTCGGTGACGCAGCCCGCGCAGGCGCTCTGGCTCGTGGAGCCGCAGCCGTCGCTGGTGTCGTTCATCAGCTCGCCGACGGCCGGGCCCTTCGCCGCGAACAGCACGTCGAGGTCGAGGTCGAGGGTGGGCGAGGCGGTGATGCTCTGGGTCATGTCGTCCTCCAGGAACGGTTGATGGTGAGTGTGGTGGTACACCTGGCCCCAGATCAGCTGCTCTTGGGCCAGGAGATCGTGAAGCGGAAGTTCCGGCGGTCGACCACTCGGCCGGCGGCCAGCTCCGCATCGGGTGTGCCGGCGCGGTAGGCGCGGATCTCCGGGAGCTGGCCCCGGTGCTCGCGATCCCACACGCCCATCTCCGCCGTGAGGCGGTCCGCGGCCTCCTGCGCGGCCGGGCCGTGGCCGACTGCGCCGAACTCCCATTCGCTGCGCTCTTCGTTCGCCTGGCGGAGTGCCATGTAGGCGAAGGAGGTGCCGCCCCAGACGAGCGCGGACAAGCCCATCGGCGACCAGGCGGCCACCAGGTCGCTCTTGCGCGCTTTCGCGGTCGCGGTGAGGCGGGCGTAGCCGTCCAGCGCGGTGGCCAACCACAGGTCCAGCGGGTCGTAGGACTTGCCGGACTCGATCGTGAACCCGGACCAGCTCTCCGCCTTCGGGCCGGCGAACGCAGCCCGAAGTGCGTCGCCGTCCACCTCCACGGTGGGGTGGTCGAGCCGCAATCCGACCTCGTTGCCTTCCTCGTTGTGGAGGAACAGGAGCGTCTGCTGCTGGGCGTCGTCGCCGCGCATCGGGACGAACCCGCAGAGCTCTGGGTCGCGGGCGACCAGGTGGTCCCCTTCGCGGGTGAACGACAGCGAGCGGGTCAGGCCGCGCAGCCGCAGCGGCAGCACCATCCGCGCGTCGGTCGCGTCGAGCTGGTCCACCAGCGCGACGGACAGGTCCGGCGCCTCCACGGTGATGACGATCCGGTTGTACGGTGCGTGCTCGGGTACACCGTGCGCGGCGTCGGCTACGAGGGCGCGGACGTGCCCGTATCCGGCGGCGGGCAGGAGCTTGCGGGCGCGCTCGACCACATCCGGGTCGATGTCGATCGTGGTCACTTCGCCGCGGGCCTGCTCGTCCGGCGTTTCCGGCTCCTCGACGGCCAGTTCGTACAGGTAGGCCGCGTTCACCCCACCAGAGCCGACCTCCAGCACCCGGTTCCCGGCCTTGACCCGCGCCTGCTCCAACTGCATCGCCTGGATCCGTGCTGCGCTGATTGACGACAGCGACACTCCGTTCTCGTCCCTCTTCGTCACCAACGCCCGCTCGGCCTCGTACGCCATCTCGGGCTCGTCCTCGGGAACGAACAGGTGGCGGGGGACGGCGCGGATCGCACGTTCGACCCGGGGGCTGCGGATCGCGTCCAGGTCGACGAGGCGGCGGATCAACTGCTCGCGCAGTTGCTCCACGTCGTTGCTGGTGGCGGGACTGGTCATGAACGGGCCTTTCTGGATTCGAGCGGCCGGGCGCGGTGCGCGCCGGTCAAGGGTGTTGTGGGGGCGGGCCCCCAGCGGGGGATTTCGGGCTCGCCCCCACCTCGGCCGCCTCGGCGGTTCCCTCCCGCGCGGAGCCACGCGCCTGCCTCGGGGCCGGGTGTTGCCCCGGACTGCAGCTGCTGGTGAACCAGCGGCAGCCCGGGAACCAGGGGGCGTCTCAGCTCGCGGCCGGTATCGGCCGGGCGGCGCGAGGGGTGAACGCGTCCGGCCAGGTGCCGGAGTGCCTGCGGCCGGTGCTGGCGGGTGAGTCGCCTCCGGGACGGCGGTGGGGGAGCGGACCGGGCCTGGCCGGGGTGCGCGAGGTGACGAGGAACCAGTCCCCCTCGCGAAGCAGCTCCTCAACGACGATCTGACGGGTGATCTCAACGAGGTGGATCATCTCTCCGCTGTAGGTCACCACGCCCTGCGCCTGGCCTTTGGCGAGCTGGTCGAGCACCAGGGACCAGCCGGGCCGCTCAGCCAGCGGCTGTTGGCGGTCCCTGTCGCGGATGGGGGCCGTTGCCAGCATCCAGTCCTGTCCGGTGGCGAACCGGGCGCAGTGGCCCATGAGGAGGTCTGCGGCGTCGTCCTCGGCGGTGCAGACGTAGACGATCACGGCTGTGCGTTGGCTGGTCATGGCAGATGCCTTCGTGTCGGGCGGCGGACAGGGGCTAACTCGCTCATGTGTGCCTCGGGTTGCGAGCAGGGAAGCGCGGGGCGGGTCACCGACCCTGAGTCGGTGCAGTTGGAGTTCGCCACGTCCTGCACGTTCTGGGCTGAACCGATCACACACCGCCACGCCCCGGGGAACAATGACCCGGGGCGATCCAACACCGATCCCACGCCCCGGGGAGACGCCCGTGCTTGACGAGCCGCGGAACGATATGCGTGAACGGCGCAGGGCATCCGGCGTGCGTTGGGCGCAGTTCGCCCGCGCAGCGGGCTTCGCCGAGGCATACCTGCGTAACGTCGAAAACGGCAACCGCGCCCTGACCGCCGAGGTAGCTGCTGCCTATGACCGCGTGCTGGGTACCGGCGGAGAGTTCTCCGAGTCGTTGGCTGCGGCAGTCGCCGGTGGGGCGAAGGACGCTCCCTGGGACCGAGACGGAGGCATTGCGGTATTGAGCGAGCTAGTCGACGGAGGCAGGGGCGTGGATCGCCGCAGCTTCCTGGCGTCCGGCGTGGCCCTGTCCGTTTCGGCAAGCAACTGGGCGCGGACGCTCGACGTGAGCCGGCAGGCCGTCCTTCTTGCGGGCGGCACGAGGCAACTGAACGGCATTGATGATCGGCTCGACGAACTTCGGCATCTCGATGACGAACTGGGCAGCGGCGAGGTCCATCGACTGGCGCGCGGCGAGCTTCTGTACGCGGTGACGTTGATCAAGACAGGGCGCCACACGGGCGCATCGCTGGACCACCTCTACAGCCTGGCCGCAGAAGCGGCCAGGCAGGTCGCCTGGAGTGCCTTCGACCAAGGTCGGCCGGGTGTTGCGCAGCGGTACTTCGACGGTTCACTCCGGGCCTCTGCTATCGCCGGAGATCCGGTCAGCGGGGCCTACACACTCTCCTTCGCGGCGATCCAGTGCTACTCGACACCGCAGCAGGCGCAGCGCGCAGTTTCGCTGCTGGAGACAGCCCAAGAGAAGATCAAGCGGAGGACCACCCCGCGGATGGGGGCGATGCTAGCCGCGCGTACTGCTCGCGCCCTGTCGAAGACTGGAGCGAAGAAGGAGTGTGCCCGTCAGTTGGCCACCGCTCGCGCCCTGCTGGACAAGGGCGTGCACGATGACGACCCAAGGGCGCTGTACTGGGTGGACTACGGCGAGATCGAGATGATCGCGGGCTCCTCTGCACTGCAACTGGGAGACCCGGAGGAAGCGCTACGCTGCTTCCAGGCCGCCATGTCCGCCGCCTATCCGGGCGATGATGAGTACCCACGCAGCCATGCGATCTACATGGCTCGCGCCGCCGAAGCGCACATCGCACGGCATGACCTCGACGCCGCCGTGGCCAGTGCTCGCCACGCTGCCCGCTGCCTCGGCATAGTGGATTCGGCGCGCTCCGCCTCTGAACTGGCCGGCCTTCGAAGCCAACTGGCCAAGCACACCGCGCACCCGGCAGTGCGCGACTTTCTAGGAGTCGGTTAGTCCCAGAACCGAGCGGAGCTGCGCGGCGGCCACCCGCTCGTCCAACGCGTGCAGAGTGCTGAACCCCAGTCCGTGCGCCGCAGCCAAGTTCTCCTCGCTGTCGTCCACGAACAAGCACTCCTCTGCCGCGAGCCCGAACTTGTCGAGGACCAACCGGAACACGGCTGGGTCCGGCTTCCGTACTCCGTGCTCCGCCGATAGCACCACCTCGTTGAACAGCCCAGGGAGGTCGAACCCGGCGTACGGGTCATATGGCTCCCGGCCGAGGCTGTTCGACACCACTGCCGTTTTGATGCCGGCAGCGCGTGCCTGCTTTGCCACCCGCAGCACCAGGTGAGCAGGAAAGGCGTCGTGCAGGTAGCGGGCCATCAAGTTGTCGGGTTCGACGTCCATCAGGGCGGCGAAGCCGACGTTCCAGTCGGTCTGCGAGATCTCGCCCAGCTCCAGGCGGCGAAACAGTTCCTGTCCACGTTCGTCTGCCCAGGCGCGGAGAAAGGTGCCCCGCCGAATCTTCTCTCGGTCCTCGAAGGATGTGATCACCTCAACCATGTTGAAGGTGAGTACTCCGAAGAAGTCGAAGATCAGCCCACGGAACTTGGGCGTCGTTGCCATCGCCATCCCTGAAGCCTAGCTTCGGGCTGCCCCGTTCGCCTGCGTGTTGACGGTCACCTGATTCCCCACCCTAGGCGTCAGCTTCCCCATCCAGCAGTTCGACCCGGCCGGCACGTTGAGTGAATGACGTCAGGCGGCGGCAGTGTGACTGAGCGTCTGTTGTTGGCGGGCTGTTTGGTGGCAGGCCGCGCTGTTTGCCTGGCGGCTGAGTTCGTTCGCCGTGCCGGTCCGGTGGAAGTCGGCGGATGCAGCTTCGGGTCCAGTGAGGTTGCCCGACCAGCGGGCGGAGGCGGGTTTAGCCGCGTTCTGCGACCTCCCGATGGGGCGGAGAGTGGGCCCAGGTGAGTCGCTGGCGAAGTTGTGCGGTGAGCTTGGCCGTCGCGGCTTCGGCTCCTGGGAGATGCCGAAGAAGTTGAGGAAGGCGTGGGTGAGGTCGTCGTAGTTCCGTTTGAAGAGGTCCACGCCTGCGTCTTTGAGGGCGCGGGCGTAGGCGAGGCCCTCGTCGCGCAGGGGGTCGAACTCGCCGCATCCGATGACGGCCGGGGCCAGGCCCCGGTGGCTGTCCGCGAAGATCGGCGAGGCCGGGGCGCGGGTGGCCGCGTCGGGTTCGTCGGCGAAGTAGAGCAGCATGTCGTTGGCGACCTCGGCCGTGGTCAGCACGTATCCGGTCGCGTTCTCCCGCAGGGACGGGCACTCGCCGCCCAGGTCGGTGGGCGGGTAGGCGAGGAGTTGGGCCGCCAGCGGGCGGTGCTCGTCCCGGAAGGCCAGGGCCACCCCGGCGGCCAGGTTGGCCCCGGCGCTGTCGCCGGCCACTGCGAGCGGTCCGGCGCCGAAGCCTGCGGTGTGGTCGGCCACGTGTCGGGTGACGGTCAGGCAGTCGTCGTAGGCGGCGGGGTAGGGGAACTCGGGGGCGAGCCGGTAGCCGACGCTGACCACCACGGCGTCCAGGTCCCGGCACAGCCGCCGGGCGACGTTGTCGTGGGTGTCGAGGTCACCGACGATGAACCCGCCGCCGTGGAAGAACACGATGGTCGGCACCGGATCAGACGCGTCGGGTCGGTAGATCCGCACCGGCACGCCGGCCAGGGTGTCGTCGTGGACCGATCCGACGGCGAGCGGCGGATTCGGGGCGACGGCCAGCGAGAGCTGCCGGTTCCCCGCGCGCATCTCGGCGACCGTCGGGGTGGCGGCCCATCCACGCCCAGCTGATGCATCAGGGCAGCGATGGCAGGGTCCAGGGGCATGGTCACGCCTTTCGGCTCAGGTCTGCGGACCGCCACGGCGCGACGACGCCCCGCCACGCCCACAACGTATGCCGCACCCGGCATGCCCGCCTCACAGCTGAGCCGGTCGGGGCACGATCCACTGTCGGCCCTGTCCCGTCTCGGATGATCTGGTCTGCAGGTGGGGTCGTGATCTGCGGCGACGAGATCATCCGAGACGCCTGGCTGCTGGAAGTTGGCATGGGGGGCACGTTTCCTTCGATGGGGTGTGGCCGGGGGCGCGGGGCGGGTGAGCAGCGGCTCTCTTTCCCGGTTGGGGTGAGGGGGTCAGGGGCGCAGGATCAGTCGGATCGGGTCGCCTTGTTTGGTGTGCAGGCGTTGGACGGCTTTGGCGGCGTCGGTGAGCGGCAGGACGTCGGTGATGGAGCGTGAGAAGTCCAGTCGGCCGCTTTCGGTGAGGGCGAGCAGTTGGGGGACGGCGTCGTCCTGGGAGCCGTAGTGGCCGAGGATCTGGTGCTGGAGGTAGCTGAAGCGGGGGCCGTCGGCGACGGTCAGCGGTTGGTCGGTCAGTCCGACCAGGACGAGGCGTCCCTTGGGGGCGAGGACGGTGAGGGCCTGTTCGCGGACCGCGGCGGCGCCGGCGAAGTCGAACGCGGTCTCCAGGCCCTGGTTGCCGGTGGCGGCGAGCACCTGCTGGCGCAGCTGGGGGTCGGCCGGGTCCAGGGCGAGGTCGGCGCCGAAGTCGAGGGCGCGTCGGCGGGCTGCCGGTGCGGGGTCGACCGCGATGATCGGACAGGCCCCGACCGTGCGCAGCAGCTGGATGGCGTGGGCGCCGAGTCCGCCGATGCCCCACACGCCTACCGCCTGGGCCGGCCGGACGCCGGCGGTAGTGGTGATGGCTCCCCAGGGCGTGGAGACCGCGTCCGGGATGATCGCGGCTTGCTCGCTGGGGATCGAGTCGGGCAGCGCGAACAGTGTCCCGGCGCTGGCGAGCGTGTACTCGGCCCAGCCGCCGTCGTAGTCGACACCTCGCGTCAGCAGACGGCCGTCGCGGACCTCGCCCGCCTGCAGCACGACCCGCTGCCCGGGCGTCCAGCCGGACACGTGCCGTCCGAGTGCGGCGATCGTCCCGGCCACCTCGTGCCCGAGGGTGACGATGCCGTCGGACAGGTGGGTCGGTGTGAGGGTGCCGTCGATCAGATGGACGTCGGACAGGCACACACCCGCCGCCTCGACCTTCACCAGGACCTGCCCGCAACCGGGTATGGGCCGGGGTATTTCCTCGATCGTCAGTGTCCGGGTGGGGAGGTGCAGCCGTGCGGCACGCATGAGGTCCATGGCGGGTTGGTCCGTTCGGGTCGGCGGCGGCCTGCGACCTATCGCAAGTCGACTTGCTTTCCAACGTACGTCCGCCAGGTCCATATCGCAAGGACACTTGCGTTAGGGTGAGTGTCGTGACGGATGACAAAGAAGCGCCGCCGCTCAGACGCCGCGGTGAGCCGATGCGGCAGGCGGTCCTGGCCGCCACCGTCGACCTGCTCACCTCCCAGGGGCTGGCCGCGACCACGGTGGCCGCCGTCGCACGCGCGGCGGGCGTCCACGAGACCTCCGTCTACCGGCGCTGGAAGACCCGCGAGAACCTCATCTTCGACGCGCTCGCCACCCACTCCGACGCAGCGCTCCCGACACCGGACACCGGCGACGTGCGCGCAGACCTGACACTGCTGTTCGCGGCGCTGGCCCGGTACCTCGCGACGCCCGCCGGCGCCGCACTGCTGCACCTCGGCACGGTGCGCGGCGAGGACGACCTGGAGGAAGGCCGCCGCTCCTACTGGCAAGACCGCCTGGAGCGCGCCGAAGCCCTCGTCCGGCGCGGCATCGACCGAGGGGACCTGCCCGCCGACACCGACCCCCACCTCCTGGTCGAAGCCGTCGCGGGCCCCCTCCTCGCCCGGGTCCTGCTCACCGGCGAACCACTGGAGGAGACCCTGGTCCCGCGCCTGGTCGACCTGGTCCTCGACGGCGCGCGCACCTGACCCATGGCCGGGTGCGACAACTCCCCGATTCGCCGGAGCTACTTCGGCGAATCGGCGGCAATGCCAGGAGCAACTGGCACCTGTGCCAGGCTGCGACCGCCGCCGCGATGCTCGCGAGAATGCATACGGCGAGAACCCAGCACAGGAGCCGCGGTACCACGCGCGGGGCTCGCCGGGCCGTGTCCTCTCACGCCTACGACGAGGCCACAACCCGTGACCTCACGTGGCAGTGGCGGTCATCGAATCCCGCGGGAGATCGCGCTCGTAGGCCTCTGGCCTGCAGTGTCTGAGTTTCCGTCGGGTCGAACTGGTGGGCGGGGAAGCTGACGCCTGGGGTGGGGAATTGCGTGACCGTCGACACCGGAACAGCTGTGCGCCGCGTACCTGCCGGAGATGCGGCGCGAACGATGGCGGAACTCCTGGAGCACCCGGATCTGGCCGCGCTGGACCAGGAAGACCGATGGCAGTCGGGCCGGGCCGTCCCCGACACGGCGGGCACCCGGGTGCTGGAGCGGTGGCTAGGGTCAGCGCCCGAACGAGCGGCCAGCAGCAAGGACCAGGCGCACGCGGTTGAGGGCGTCGAGCTCATCAAGGGGGTTGCCGTCCACAACGAGGACGTCGGCGCGGTATCCCTTGGCCAGCCGTCCGGTGTTGGACCCGATGCCGAGCGCGTTGGCAGCGTTAACGGTGGCCATGTCGATGATCTTCGCGAGGGGGATGCCCAGGTACTGGTAGAAGTCCAGACTGCTGGCGATCTTGTCGAAGACGGCTCGCGTGACCCCGGCGTCGGTGCCAGCGATCATCGGAACGTCTAGCTGTGCCATCCAGCGCATCGAGGTGAAGAGTTCCTCGGCGCGCTCGGGGCCGACCCGTTCGGCGAACGCACGCCAGTTGGGGCTGGTGGCCGTGCAGACGTGGATCCCGGCGGCCTTGATGGCGGCGACGAGATCCTCGCGGAGGTCGAAGCCGCCGTCCTCGGCCATCCAGGTGCAGTGCTCGATGGTGCTGACGCCAGCGGCCACGGCCGCCTCGATGCCCTCGGTGCCGTGCGCGTGGACTGCGACCGGCAACCCGGCGCGGCGGGCTTCCTCGACCACGATCCGGAGGTCGTGTGCGCTGAACTGTGACTGCCAGATTGCAGGTCCGCCGCGGGTGAGACCGCCGCCCGTCGCCATCACCTTGATGACGTCTGCCCCGGCGTCCACGTTGCGTCGTACCAGGGCGCGGATGGCGTCCGCGCCCTCGACCTCGCCGCCGAAGAACCAGCAGTGCCCTCCGGGCGCGGTCAGTGGTGTCGTGGCGGACAGGATTCGCGGGCCGGGCAGGGATCCTGCGGCGATCAGGTCGCGGGTGCGTACGGCCAGGCCGTTTCGGTCGCCGAGGTCGCGGACCGTCGTTACTCCGCTGCTGAGTAGCTGGCGTGCCCGGTTAGCCATGTCCTTGAGCAGGGTCTCGTCGTCGCTGCTCTGGAGAGCGGCGACCGGGTCTGACCCCGCGTCGAAGGCGAGGTGGACGTGGGAGTCGATGAGCCCTGGCAGTACGGTGCCGTTCGGGAAGGATCGCGTGGGCAGTCCTTCGGGTGCCATCGCTTCGAGGGTTTCGCGCGGCCCGACGGCCGCGATGGTGCTTCCGGCTACAAGAATGGCCCCGTCCTCGAGGTGTTCGCCGTTAGGCCCGGTGAGTACCCGACCGGCGGTGATGAGTAGATCCACCATGAACTGACTCCTTCTCAACAAGTTCCGAGGGCGTCGGACAGGGCCACAAGCTGTTGTGCATCAGCGTCGATGCTGTCCTCGCGGGGGAGCGCGACCGCGAGCGCCTGACATGACGCTGGTTCGCCTGTCGCCTGTGCTCGCAGCGCTGGCGGGAGGCGGTTGGCGAGGGCCTGGGGCGTGGCTCCGTCTTGGACACCCTGCTGGGCGAGATAGGGGCTGACCCTCACCAGGCCGTCACGGCATTCGATGACCCGCCGGTAGTAGCGGCGGTGGACACCACGTATGCACAGAACTTCGCGCAGCGTGCCGGCAGTGGGTGCGCGATGCAAGGCGTCCTGTGGGAACGCCTCGTGCAGCAACTCCCACAGGGGACCGAGCTGCTGGTAGGTCCGGCGGTGCTGGAGCCAGATGCGCAGGCCGGCCACGCGCATCATGACGGCGGGATAGCTCAGGCCGACGACGAAGGCGGGTACCGCGAGCGCGTACAGCATTGCGGCGCTTTGATTCAGCACTGCGGGGACGGCAGCACCGTTCCAGCTGATCAGGTCCATCGCGGTGCGAAGGGCGTTGGCGGCGGCCATGCCGGTCAACGACCCGGCGGTCAACCACAGGCCGATTGTCGCGGGCCTTTGTGCCAGCCGGGCGCCCCGGCCGGTCCACGAGGCAGTCGTCGCAAGTGCGTAGACCAGGTACAGCTGCGCCACGATGAAGAAGACCGCGACCTGGGGCACGTGCAGATCCGCGGACCCGTAGGGACGACCGCGAACGCCCACCGGAGTGGCGATGGTCGCCACAGTGATGACGATCAACGTCACGGTGAGCGGTATTGCTTCCAAGCGGGCGCGGCGACTTGCCCGTTGGCGATCAGTCGCGGAGTACAGGTAGAAGGAGAGCAGGAAGTAGACGGCGGCCATGAGCGGCACATTCGAGACCAGGCTGGATGCGCCGACCGCCATCGAGTTGAGGGCGTGGTTCTCAGCCGGCAGGCCCGTGGAGAACGAGACCGCCGTGCATGCGAGGCAGGCGGTCACGGCGCGCAGGGCGCGGTCCTGGGGGGCTTGGGCGAGCTGGTAGACCTTCCAGAGCACGCCCAGGAGGAAGAGTGCGGCGGTGAGGTACATTGCGGCCGTCACAGCCACCCCCGGTGGTCGCCGAGAGCCGTCTGAACGCGGTGGACTGACGGATCGCTCGCTGGACGCGGAGTCACCCGGTCCAGAACGGATGCCCATTCCAGGATGATCGTCGCGACGAGCTCTGCTTGACGCTCGTGGGCCTCGTCGTAAGAGGTACGTCGCAGTGCGCGGGTGACCATGCCCGGCGAGAGACCGGGCATGGTGGTTTGCAAGAACTCGTCATCGGTGTCGACACCGTGATGGTCAGCCATGATGTGGCCGACCTCGTGCAGGATGATGTGGTCCTGATGGGCCTTGCTGGTCTGCTCCTGGTACAGGATGTAGTCGGCGGAATCCGTCGCGATCCACACCCCGAACGGACCGGGCATCGGGAGGGGATGGGCCACCAAACGTATGGGGCGTCCTCTGCGCTCGCCGAACTGCTGGCACAACTGGTCCACACGCAGCGGAGGCCGTATGTCCAAGGCTCTCAGTTCCCGCTTACAGCGGCGTCGAAGCTCTCGCTCCTTCAAGGAAATCTCTCCTGTACATCAACGGCACGACCTCCCCTTCCTGCCCGTTAAGAGTCAACTTCGGTATTGGTCAATCGTTCGTGGTGCTACGTCGTTCTGCCTGCTCCAGCTGGTAGACCACGTCCAGGAGATCCATCACCTGCTTGCGTCGTTGTGGCGACAGCTCGCCGGCGCGCATCGCCATCAGTTTGGCCTCGCTGCCCCCCATGGCCTCGTTCGCTCGGGCCTGTTCCTCCAGAGCCGCCGCATCGCGCTCGACTCTGCTCGCCACCTCGTCGTCGAAGAAGTATGCGACCGGAACGCCGAAGAAGTCGGCCAACGCCTGCAGGTGGTTGATCGTCGGGTTGGTCTTTTCGCCCTTGCGCAGCTGCCAGATGTAGCTCTGAGAGATGGTGGTGACGCCTGCCTCTGCGATGGCTGCGGCTACGTGAGTGTTGCTGTACTCATGCCCGTCGCGGCGCCTGATGGTGTCGAACAGATGGTTGATCTTGCCTGCAAGGCTGCGGGCCGTCTGCTCGCTCAAGCGTCCCTCCCTTCTGGTCGATGGACGCGGGCCACTCTACATGAGTGGAAAGACTGCAATGGGCACCGTTCACCACAGTGAAGAGAGTGCTACGCTGCCCCGCAGGTTTCCACTGACGTGTGAATCATCTGGCGTTGGAGACGTTCACCCCAGTGGATGCGGTTCGACTTGTTCGGGGTGCCTCGCGTAGGCGCGGATCCAGCGCCTCGAACTGAAAACCGCTGGTGAGGGCAATTGAGAACGGGCTGGACTCTTGCCAGCAGTCCTCATATGTTGCTGCTCCCGCAAGGGCGGGAGCGCGACTCGGCGAAGGGGGGAGGGGCGGATGACTCACAGGCCGCCGTGATCGTCCCGCCGGGGTGAAAACGAGACCGGCGCCCTGGAGCTACCAACTCCTGGGCGCCGGGCCAGCACCCCGAGGGGTACCGATTCACATCTCGCGGGCGGCGTGCCTTTTGCACGAGAACGCCGCACCGCGCTCCTACGAACAACGGAGTATCGCATGCACGCCATGCCGAGCGGAACCTCGGGCTGCCCGGATGCCGACCGCCAGCGGCGTCTCGCGGCCCGGCTCGCGGACGTGATCCCGGGTGCGGTCACCATCCGCGTCAGCCTGGACGGCCCGGCGCAGGCCTGGCCCCATCCGCACGCCGTCGTCAAGGATGAGGCCGGGCAGACGATGGAGCTGGGTCGCACGACTGCCAGGGTCGTGGCCCGCTGGATCCTTCGGGTATGGCCGGAGGCGGACTGGAACCGGCCGCACACCTTCGACCTCGCTGACGCGACCCTCACCCGCAGTGACCTGATCGCCGCCGGTAGGGGGCGCTGAGATGGCGCGGATCCGGACGATCAAGCCGGAGGCGTTCGTCTCCGAGTCGCTCGCCGAGGTGAGCGTCGAGGCCGAGCGGACCTTCTTCGGACTGCTGTGCCAGGCCGACGACCACGGGCGCCACCGTGACAATGCCGCGATCATCGCGGGGCTGCTCTGGCCGCTTCGTGCGGAGCACACATCGGTCCATGTCGAGGATGACCTGCACCAGCTAGCGAACGCAGGTCTGATCTGCCGTTACACCGGCTGCGACGGACGCCGCTACCTCCACGTAGTGACCTGGTCCGAGCACCAGAAGATCGACAAGCCGAGCCAGTCCCGGCTGTCCTCGTGCCCGCAGCACCACACCGCCGACCGATGCGGGGCGTGCAAGGGCATCTGCACCCGGCAGACCGAGCAGTCGCCCACCCCACCCCGAGGGCTCGCCGAGGCTTCGCCGAATGCTCCCCGAGCCCTCGATCTGCCCGCGCGATCCGATGTGACGCCTTCCGGCAAGGCGGGCGGGCCTCCGGCCGCCCGACAGGCGACGTTCGATGGCATGGCCGACACCTCTGGCTCGGCAGGCATGAAAATCCCAGGTCAGAGCACATTCCAGGAAGGCTCCCGGAACCTTCCCGGAAGCCTCGGGGAGGGCTCGGCGCCTGGATCTAGGATCTTGGATCCTGGATCTTCCTTCCCTACGGGGCGCACCGCGCCCGCAGAGTCCGTCTCGGCCAGCCAGCTCGTCGGCGAGTACATCGCCGCCTGCGACGTGCGCCCGCCCAGCGACGTGATCGGCCATCTCGGGCGGATCACGAAGAAGCTGCTCGGCGAGGGGATCGCGCCGGAGCACATCCGGGCCGGGCTGGCGAACATCGCCGCCAACCCGAAGCATCCGAGCGTGCTGACCAGCATGGTCAACGAGGCCATGAACGCACGCTCCGCCGGTTTGGCGCGGCCGGGAATCCGGCCTAAAGTGCCCGCTCACCAGGCGTGGACCAACCCAATCGACGCTGCCGCCGCCTACGCCGAGGAGCTGTGATGCGCACCCATAGCCGCGAACCGCAGACCCTCGGCGGCGAAGGCACCCTGGACCGGCTGGCCCGGATCCTGGCCAGCCGCAACATCGACCCGGCCGCCATCGCCTCGCAGGCCGACGAGCCCGAGCCCTTCTGTCCGCTGGCTGCCCTGTCCGCCGGGATGCCCCCGCGCTACCAGGGCGCGGTCGCCGACCACCCCCAGGTCTTGGCCTGGGCCCGCCAGGTCGCCGAGACGGCCGTCGCCCCCAGCCTCGGGGCCCGACGGCAAGTCACCACCGGGCCGAGCCTGCTGATGGCGGGCGTGGTCGGCGCGGGCAAGACTCACCAGGCCTACGGCGCGGTCCGCACCCTGGTGCAGAGCGGGGTCGGCGTGCGCTGGCGCGCGACCACCGCCGCCGACCTGTACGCGGACCTGCGCCCTCGGGCCGGGGCGGACAGCGAGCGGGAGCTGGCGGCCGTCAGCCGGGTGCCGCTGCTGATCATCGACGACCTCGGCGCGGCCAAGTCGTCGGAGTGGGTCGAGGAAATGACCTACCGGCTGATCAACCGCCGGTACAACCACATGCTCCCGACCCTGGTCACCACCAACCTGGCGATCAAGGACCTCCGCGCCTACCTCGGCGACCGCGTCACCAGCAGACTCGCCCAGATGACCACCCGGGTCGAGTTCGAACCGGTCGACCGCAGACGCCTGCGCCCCGCCGCCTGACCCGCCTTCAGGCCGCACTCGCCGGGCTGCGCCCGAAGCGCGCCGCCCGATGCACCTCTGACCCAGCGCACCCCTCCGCCGACGCCGCTTGCGCGCGGAGGGCGATCGGAGCCACCCGCATGACCGCCACGACGATCAGCCCTGCCCACCACCGGTCGCTCGGCGACCACACCTGGCAGGACCAGGCCGTCTGCCAGAGCACCGAGTACAACTCGGTCGACCCCGAAGTCTTCTTCCCGGAGCCCGACGAGACCGACAAGATCGCCACCGCGAAGTCGCTCTGCGGCCAGTGCCCGGCCCGCCGCACCTGCCTGGACGCCGCCCTCGAAAGCGGCGACACCCACGGCATCCGGGGCGGCATGACCGAGGAGGAGCGCCAGCCGCTCCACGAGAACCTTCACCACCGCCTCGACTACAGCCGCGTGAATGCCACCGTCGCCGGGCGCGACATCCACCTCACCAAGGCCGAGCGCCGCGCGGTCGTCTACGCCGCTTACCAGCACGGCCTGTCCGAGCAGCGCCTGGCCCGGCTGTTGAAGATCACCGAGGAACACGCCCAGAAGCTGTACCGCCAGACCCGTCGGGCCCTGCGCAACCGAGATCTGGAGCAGACCAGGAAGACCACGCAGCCCCTGGGCCGCGACGACTTCGGGACGGCAGCGTGATCGCCGCCAGCGCGCCCAAGGCGCCGCACATCACCAACTGGGACCGCGTCGTCGTCATCACCCTCGGCGGCGCCGGATGCGCCCTGTCCTACGACGCCCTCCAGCAGATGGCCGTCGCCATCCACGTCCGCGGCTTCCTGACCTACCTCTTCCCGCTCGTGATCGACGGCTTCATCGCCTACGGCATCCGCGCCCTGCTGGTCCTCCGGAACGCGCCGCTGCGAGCCCGGCTCTACGTCTGGACGCTCTTCGGCACCGCCACCGCCGCCAGCATCTGGGCCAACGCTCTCCACGCGGTCAGGCTCAACGAGGAAGCAGCACCGGCCACCGGGCTGCGGCTCGGCAACTTGGTGGTCGCGGTGCTTTCCACCATCGCCCCGCTCGCACTGGCCGGAGCGGTTCACCTCTACATCCTCATCGCCCGGGGCCCAATGAAGGTGAGTGACCGAAGTGACGGTGACGACCGGGAACAGGTCGGTCACCTCGGTCAGGCCGACCGAGCCGAGGTCATCGCGGTCAGCCGGACTGACCGACGCAGTCAGCAGCCCGAGGCCGGTCAGGTCAGTGCCGGCCACCCGGTCACTGACCTAAGTGAGAGGCCGCGCCTGTCCCTGGACAAGCAGACGCCGAGCCCACGGAAAGTGACCAGGGACAGCGCCCCGACGGACAGCAGTGGCTCGACGATTGGGCGCCGCGAGGCCCCGCACGAGGCCACTGACCTGCCCGGACAGCCGGACACTCCGCTCCCGGTCACCGCCCGCCCCGCCGGGACCGCCCCGGTCCCCGGTCAGCAGGACAGCCCGACGCCGGTCACTGACCAGCAGGTCACTCCGCACCCGGTTACCGACCAGGTCACTCGGACCGTCGGTGACCGGCGGGCTGACCCGGACACCGAGGAACTGCTGGAGATCGCCCGGTCAGCGGTGATGGCCGAGGACAAGCTGACCCGCAAAGTCGTCGCCCAGGCGATCCGGGGACAGCAGATCCCACTGTCCAGCGACACGCTGACCGCCCTGATGGTCCAGCTCCGCCAGCAGCACGGGAAGTCGGCCACCTACGCCCGGAACTGACCGGACATCACGAAGCGGGTGACCGAGCCCAACACCTTGGCCGGTCACCCGCAGAAAACCCCCTCACAGACCCCCGCAGCAAACCGGAGAACAGCTCCCATGCGCACCCACCCCGCCACCGCGACCGAGGTCGACTCCTGGCTGACCGTCCTTCACCAGGGCGGCCACCTCCACCGCGCCCAATCCGGACCCGACACAACCTGGACCGTGCAACGGACCCGGCACAGCCGCCCGTGGACCCTGCACCACCCGGTCCTGGCCATGGACTGGATCGAGGACCTCGTCCGCGAAATCCGCCAGCACAACCCGGACGCGCACCGATGACCGTCAACGACCCGTCAGCCACCACGACCGGCCTGCACCGTGACCCCACCACGGCTCCTGCCGGAGCAAGTTGTGGGGTAAGCGATGCTTACCCCGGCCCCGCCCCGCAGGGGGCGGGAGTCTCCCGTTCGACGTCCGGCCCAGGGGTGCCCGGCGTCGAACGGGAGGCCGGCCCAGGGGTGCCGACGCAGGGGGAGAAGCCGAGCGGCTCAGCCCGCGTCGTCTCGCGCCGTCGCCGCCCGCGCCATAGCTCGCAGCGCCGCACCTGCACGAGCCTGCGCTTCAGCGAGGCCGAGTGGACCGTCGTGCAAGAGGCGGCGGATGCCGCTGACCTCGCCCCGGGCGGGTTCGCCGCCGCTGCCACCCTTGCCGCTGCCACCAGCGCCAACCCCACCGCTGCCGTCGCTGACTATCGGCGCGGCGTGCAAGAGCTGATGGAGTCCAACCGTCAGCTTGCCGCTGTCGGCAACAACCTCAACCAAGTCGCGCACCACCTCAACGCGGGCGGTCACGCGGGCGCTGACCTGCGACAGCTCCTGCATCGCGTCGATGCCGCCCTTGGCAGCGTCGACGCCGCCGTCGCCTGGCTGGTCCGCCGGTGATCCCAAAGATCCGCACCGGAACCGGCGGCACCTATGGTCTGATCCGCTACCTCTTCGGCCCAGGCAACCACGACGAGCACACCGACCAGCACCTCGTCGCATCCTGGAACAACTACGCCCCTGACCCCGGACGCAACCCCAACCAGACCATCGCCCAACTCGCAGGCCAGCTCGACCAACCCGTCAAGGCCATCGGCGACCGGGCACCCGCCACCACCATCTGGCACTGCTCGGTGCGCGCCGACCCCGGCGACCGCCACCTCGACGACGTCGCCTGGGCCGACATCGCCCGCCGCATCGTCCAGGCCACCGGAATCGCCCCTGAAGGCGACACCACCGCCTGCCGCTGGGTCGCCGTCCGCCACGCCGACGACCACATCCACATCGCCGCCACCCTCGTCCGCCAGGACGGCCGCCTCGCCGACCTCAAATTCGACAAGCGCAAAGCCCAGGCCGAGGCCCGCGCCATCGAAGCCGACTACGACCTGCGCCGCCTCAACGCCGGAGACGGCACCGCGGCCAAGAACCCCACCAGCCAAGAACGCTTCAAAGCCAAGCGAACCGGCCGCCCCGAACCCCCACGCGAGACACTCCGCGAAGCAGTACGCCGCGCCCTCGCCGGATCCGCCACCGAGAAGGAGTTCTTCACCCGGCTGCGCGAGGCGGGCCTACGCGTCAGGATCCGCAACGCCCCCTCCGGCGACGCCATCGGCTACAACGTCGCACTGCCCGGCGACCGCAACCGCGACGGCCAGCCCATCTGGTTCTCGGGCTCCAAGCTCGCCCCCGACCTGTCCCTGCCGAAGATCCGCCTTCGCCTGTCCGACAGCCCGGACGACGCCACGAGCCAGTCGGCCGCCCCCGGCCGGGCGGACTGGTCCCGGCCTGCCCGGGAACGGCGCACCTCCACCGCCATCGCCGAGCACACGGCCACCCTACTTGACCGGGACGACGACGAAGGCGCCGCTCAACTCGTCGGGATCGGTGAACTGTTGGACGCGGTCGCCCAGACCTCCCCGGCCGCCACCCGCGCCGAACTGAGCGCTGCCGCCCGCGCATTCGAGCGCGCCACCCGCAGCCACGTCCGCGCCGAGCGCGCCGACACCCGCGCGATCCGCTCGGCAGCCCAGGGCATCATCCAGGCCGGCACTGCGCTGGGCCGAGGCGAGGACGGCGGAACCACCGCCATGCTCCTGTCCACCCTGGTCCTGGTCGCCCTCGCAGCCGCCCGCTGGCACTCCGCACGCGGCCACGCCCAGCAAGCCCACGCCTCACGGCAGACCGCCGGGCACCTGCGAGCCGCTTACCGACAAGCCGCGGCCACCCCGATGCAGACCCTGCACGCCCACGGCCGCGCCCTCCCCGCAGGCGAACGCCGCAGCCAGGAGGCCACCATCCGCGCTGCCCTGCTAAAGATCCTGACCAGCGCAGACAGCGCGCCCCGGACCGACGCCCTGGCCGCCACACTCGCTGAGGCTGAGCAGGCGGGCCACGATCCCCAGGCCCTGCTACAGCAGGCCATCGACTCGCGCGAACTCGACACCGCCGCCGACGTCACCGATGTCCTGGTCTGGCGACTGCGCCGCCTCGCCCGGCTCCCGGCCCATCCAGGCGAAGCTCCTCGCCGTCATCAGGCCAGCACCGGAGGCGGCAAGGCCGCGACTACCCGCGCCCGAACCGAGCCCTCGGCCACACCACGCACCGCCGCCACCGCCCCGGACGGCCGCACACGACGCCGCTGACCAGCGGTCCGGTAGGCCTATCACCGGCCTGCCGGACCGCCAGAAACCTCTGGACACCCACCCCCACCTCCTGTTACGGATGGAAACCGAAGGCCCCTACCGGGAGACGACGCTCGTGCTCACAACCACCGACCGCCCCGCCACGCCGAACCCCGTGCTGCCCGACCACGCGGCCGGAAGCGATCCCCTGCTGCACCTCGAGCACGAGACCCACCCACCCAGCGGCCCCGGAGCAACGCGCTGCCTCACCCACCCGAGCGAACTCTCCCTGCGCGGCATCCCCGTCACATGCTCCGCCTGCCGCGCCCGACGCGACTGGCTGCTCATCAACCACGGCCGCAACGTCTGGATCGTCTGCCGGTGCAGCAACCAGTGGCTCGAACCAGAGCTCAGCCGCGCCGACTTCGACGCCCTGATCACCGTCCCGGACGGGACGACCTACCCAAGCGTCGAACAAGGACTCGCCGCGCTCGGCTTCGACGGACTCCTCGCCGGCACCTGCTGGAGATAATGCCGTGAATTGCATTGATGCAGCTCGGTCGGGGTACGGGTCTCCAATCTGTGCCCTGGCCGAAGCCGCTGACGTGCGCTCACCAAGCGCGGTCTCGTCGATCCCAACCGCAGTGGCCCTTCGCCCGAAGAGACGCAGGTCGCAGGCCCCCACAGTTCCCTGCCCCGTCGCGGCAAAGTCTGACCAGCAACAGGAGACCCCTGGTGTTGGCGTCTTCCCTTCTAGCGCTCAGAGTCTGGCCTCGACGAGGTCCACCAGTTGGGACTTGGAGCGAGCCGAGGACCGGATCTCCACATTCCCATTCCTGAAGACGAAGAGAGCCGGGACGGCGTGAACGGCGTACTTGGCCGGTGTCACGATGTTGTCGTCGATGTTGAGCCGGGCGACCTTGAGCCTGCCTCGGTATGTCACGGCGATATCGTCCAAATCGCGCGCGAGCAGCTTCGATGCCCCACTCCACTCTGCCCAGAACAACAGCAGCACCAGCCCCTCAGCCTTCAGGACATCGACCTCGAAACTTGCGTCCGTGACATCCATGTGGTGAGCCCTTCGCTCGGAGATTCCGTCTGCGGACCGCGGCCGAATCAGCGCATGGCCACAACGGAGCTGGACTACTGGCTCCGATCCTCTCCCCGCCCACACCAACCCAAACCGCTACTTCCGCCGACCGGGTGCCGAAGTCGGCCCTACCCGTGCTGGCGGAGAATACGACGCGTCAGGAATAACTGCACTTCACCTTTAGAACGGCATCGCGTCCGATGCAACGTCGGCGCCGTTGCGAGCATGCCCGTGAGCAGCATGTTTGCATCAGGGTGGTTCGGCGAGTCGCCTGATCGAGGAGTCTCTGGGGCGCTGTCCGTAGCCGATGCAACGAAGTTTCGCTGGATGCAACACGTGCCGGGCGGGGTGTCGGTCGGGCAGTGGTTGGCCCTTCTCGGTCCGTGGATCTTCTAGCGCATGGGGCTGGTGGGTGCGGGGTTGAAGGTGGTGCGGTAGGCGGTCAGGTCGACCCAGCCTCAGCGGGTGCCGTCCCAGGCGTATCCGTGGACCCCGTAGCGCGGCGCTCCACCAACCCGGACGGGGCCGCTACCAGAAACGGATTTACGGTCCCCTGAGACCCTGGACGATCAGAGTGCAGGTGTGTTCGTCCCGAGTACCGGCTGCCGCGCGGACGGCCAGACGCCCGCTACTGGCCTGGTCCCAGGCCAGTGTCCACCAGTCGGATTGCTTCACAGACGGCCGCCGCGGTGGAATACACCTCACTCCTCTCGCGTGCCAGCAGGCCCAACGTGGCCAGATTCATCAGCACGGGGACTCCCAGGCTCCATGCACCGATGCACAGAAGCGCGTTCTTCATCACCCCCAGCCGCGCGTGCTCGCCCTCAATCCCCTCCAGTTCTTCGCCGAGCGCGCCGACCGCAGCGTCGACCTCGGCATCCATAGTGCGGGCGGCATCCCGTAGCTCTCCCTCGCCGGCCGACATCATCAACCGGGCAAGATTGCCCACCAGTAGGTCCTGGAGCACATGGCACGCCCTCGAGTCCACGTGGACCGGCCACCAGGTGCGCTGCTGGTCTTCACCGAGCGCGGCTTCGATCACCTCGAACAGCCCGGCGGGCCATCGGGGCCTGCCAGTGGCGGTCCAGGCATAGACGGGACCTCCCAGATGCTCGGAGTAGGTCGTTGGGTGCGGCGTTTGGGCGCCTGCCACGAAGGCCCCCGTCCACTCCCGCCTCTCCTCCGGCGTGGTCAGGGCCGCCATCGCCAGCATGTTCTTGAACAGATGCCTCAGCTGGCAGTTCACCACCGTGAACAGCCCGGTGGCCAGGCCGACTCCGGCACGGGGGTCCCCGCGCCGCGCGGCTCGGTGACTCATCTCGCAGCTGGACAGATTCACGTGTGCGACGGCCAGGGATTCCGCGTACATCTCCGCGACGTCGCCGCCGCCGTAATGCATCCGCCAGGCGTTGTGCGTCTCCCCGTCCATGTAGTCCCGCCACACGTCCAGGACATCGTGGGGGTAGTAGTTGAGCACCTGGTACTCGATCTCTTCCGGATCGAGCCACAGTCGGCCTTCCTCGCTGCCGAACGCCCACCCCATGGCGTCAAGACCCCGCATGAGCATGATGCCGGTGTGGTCGGTGCCGGTCCCCAGTAGCAGCGGTGCGTTCTTCACCCTGGTTCCGAGCCTCGATCGCGAGGCGAGCATGCAGTCTTGATACGCGGCCATGTTCAGCCACTTCGCGAGCATCTGCACACCCCGGTCGTCCCGGGGCAGCGCGGCGGCCGTGGTCATCACGTCCGCCACGATCTCGCTGCCGTAGTCGTCCTCGGCGGCCGACATCATGGCGTTTGACCAGATCCCGTAGTCCAGCGCCGGTGTCTGACTCAGGATGAGTTCCGCGGGCGGCGGAAGCACATCGGAACACGCGAAGTGGCAGCCGGCGTAGTAGACCAGGATCGGCAGCCCGCGCCCCTGCCGGTACTTGTTCTCGCGGCCCAGCAGGAGCCTCTCCCACACCAGCAGGTGGTCGTGCACCCCCCTGCGCCACCCGGCTGTCGCCGTATCCAGGTCCGTGTCCTCGCCACTGGACCAGTACCTCTCAGGCACCGACTGCGCCGCGGCGGTGTCTCGGGTCCGCACACAGGCCGCTCGGTTGATCTTTCCATGGACGACCGCCGTCAATGCGGAGCAGGCCGCCATGACGTCCCGGCCCTCGGCACAGCCGCTCGTGTTCGCATGGGCCGCCTCATAGATCGACGCGAACCGTCCGACCAGCACCCCCATCTTCTCTTCCGCTTGCAACTGCTGGAAACACTCTGCGAAGGACTCTGCCACCGCCGGAGTTACTTCCAGGTCATGGGCGGCGACGCACCCTGACAAAGGCCCATCCCACCTCGCGACTTCCAACATCGCCAACGCGAGACTGTCGCTGCGTACATGCTGACCCGGCAAGACGTAGTCTCCCTGCAGATCCGCGATCACATCGGGAGCAGGGTCACCCTCCAGGGAAGGGACGCGGGTCTGGCACCACGCGTACAGAGCCTCCGCTCTGAAGAGGGAACGTGCGGCCCCCATGCCGCATTTCGTCCCCTGCATGCCACAGTTCGGCCCGCCTCTCCCAGTCATCGACATGCCCCTGCTCCCATCGAAACCTGCCGGCCGCCAACGTGATGCGCGGGCCTTTCAACAGGCTGACACGTCAACGCAGCCATCGACAGGCGCATACCCGGCGCTTTTTGGACAAGTCGCTCCGGTAGGGCGTTGCAGGCACTCATCCCGCTCCTCGCCGCGGTATGGTCCTCGACCCCGTGAAGGGCTGATGGCGATTCTTGAAATCGACCAGCGTGGATCTTCCTCCCCAGATCGTTCGGAGAGCGACCGGACGCTACACGGGTTCCGTGGTGAACTTGCGCCAGGCGGGCCCCCGGCCAACGCCGAGGAAGTTCTGGAACGCCCAGTAGACGCCTCCGTCCAGGCGGCCGCACCCGTCGCCCGCGCGGACGGGCTGGTTGCGGGGGTCGTGCTCGTCCTCGTAGTCGATGTCTTCATATGCGGGGTCGTCGATGCTGTAGTGGGTCAGATAGGCGCGAGCGTGCTCGATGTCCAGGTCCAGGGCCGGGAACTGAGCGAGCAGGAGGTCCGGGCGACCCTGGCACGGAAGGTCACCGAAGAACGAGCCGATGTTGTCGGTCTGCTGCTGGAACTGGTCGATCACCGTGCCCTGGTTGAACAGCTCACAGCCCCAGAAGTCGTCGTCGTAGATGAAGACCAGCAGCCCGGGGCAGTCGTGTACCCGCGAGACGTACAGCTGGGCGCGCCGACGCAGGTCCCACTCCCAGCCCTTCGTCCACTCCAACACCGTCCAGCCGTCGCACTGCTCGTGAAGGGTGTAGTAGTCGCCGTACCAGCGCCGACGTACGTCGTCGTCGCGGAGCCCCTCCAAGCTGTGCCCTTCCTGCTGCCAGAACTCCTCCAGCGCGGCGTACACCCGCTCATGGTCGACGCCGTAGAAGAGGGTGGTGCGTCGGAACGTGCCCATAGGTGTCCCCTCCAGACATGTGGTCGGTGATAGCAACGTGGGCTTTCGACTGACAGTTCGGCGAACCACCTCAGAGATCAAGCGTTTCTGCGAGAGAGACGAGATGTCCTGAGTGCGTATCAACGCGTGGGGTGAGCGGGTCGGCGCCGTAGTCCTTCCGGAGTGAACGTGAGGGCGATGGGCAGCGGCGCGTCACCGCGGCGGACCGCCAGGAGCAGCGGCTGTTCGTACGCCGGCGGCCACAGGACTCAGCTTCCGGCTCCGAACCGTTCCACAGGTGGAAGAACACCATGGGATCAAACGGCTCCCTCGTCGCGTAGCCGAGCGTCTTGGGGTAGAGCGAGCTGCTCCCGCCAAACACTATGGAGGGTGAACCGAAGGCCGACGTCACCTCCTCCCAGACGCGGTCGCAGCTGGCCCACGAGTCGATCGTGGCGAGCATCGAACGGTACTCGTCACCATCCAGGACCCGGTCAAATCGAACCCACCCCTGCCTCCGCGCGATCTCGGCGTACAGAGAAGTGACAGCATGGCCTTGATCGGTGGGGAGGAACTGCCTGAATGCGCCCAGGGCTCCGCAGTTGGTCCACGCGTCACGCTTTTCCAGTTCTTCGCCGATCACCTCGCCTCAGGCATCTTGGCGGCGCTCAGCGAACAGAAGTAGGTCTAGGAGCCTCCTGATGTGGATCTCTCCACCCATTACGCCGGTCCTGCGGAGGGACATATTGAGCCCTTCGACGAGGTAGGCGTGGATCTCCTGCGCAGAGGCAAGTTCCGAAGTCACCGCACCAGTCTCTCGCGCCGCGATGGCAAGATCATCTGATTTCATGCATCGACGGCTCCGCGTTGACCGCGGGTCTGGTCCGCCTCGTCATCTGCCGTAGCTCACCGCGACCATCAAACCGACACGTCGGACGACACGACCCGAGGGGTGGGGAACCAACCCAAGCAGGTTTGTCCCACAAGCAGATCACCTCCGGGGAGATTCAAATATCCCCATCAGGGCGAAGCGGTCCCCGAGACTGACAGCCTCCGAGCTAGGCGGAGGCAGCCGAAACCCGGCGCCGAAGCTGGCTCCACCCGCGCTGGCGGAGAATACGGCGCGTCAGGAATAAGTGCTCTCCGCCGGTATAGCGAGCGGCACCGCAGCAGTTGCAATAGCCCAGGCACCGAACTGGACTGGACGAAGCCGTGGCTACGGTGCGTCACCCGGGATGCCACCGCAGGCTGAGACGTTGTCATCCCACGGGACTGCTGCCCGCGGTTGAAGCAAGGTGAAGCGAGCGGCGGTCGGCCAGCGTTCCTATGCATGTGCTGGGTCATCAGCCGGGCGACAGGCTGATCGCCGACGGTGTGGCTGTGTCAGTGCTTATGCATGTTGTTCCGCCCTGCGTTCGGGAGTTACTGCAGGCTCGGCTCCTTGATCAATGTATGTGAGTGGTTCTGGCTCAACTTCCGTGGAAGGGACACGCTGAGTGACGAAGAGCCCCCGACCTGTGCGCCAGCCCCTCCCCGGACCGCGCTCTCGGCCGCGGCTCGACTCGGCAGGGCCGGGCCAACCAGTGAGCGGGCGGCGGGCTAGAAGAAGCCGGCGCGACTGTGCTGTGTGAGGCCATCGACGATCTCGCGTAGCCACGGGCTGCGGACGGCCGGCAGCCGAACAAGGGTGTGCCGGAATGTTCCCGGGTCGGCCCGGAACAGGTGATGGGGGCGCGGCGCGGGTGGGTCGAAGTCGTCGCGGATGCCGTTGGGTAGGCCGCCCGACGCGGGGACGGGCAGGTCCGGCTCGGGGAAGACCAGCCACAGCCACACCCCGAACGGCAACGGCACTGGGTACGCCGCCGTGCCGACTGGGGCCCAGACCTCCCCCGTCTGCGGATGGGACGGCACGAGGAGGATGTCGGTGTCCCCGCCGGGAGCTGGCCGCCCCGGTCCGGCCAGGACCGCGCGCCGCGCCGGCGGACCCGCGGGCAGCAGGGCGTCGAGCGCATGTTGGAACACCTCCCCGACCAACCCGTCCGGGACAATCACCGGCCGGCCCTCCGAGGCCACGAGCAGGTGGGCGAGCGCCCGGCCGGCTGCTGCCTCCCACTGCGGGCTCCACGACCACTGGTGGTTCGACCAGTGGCCCGCCCTCATCCGCGACCCCCACGTGGCGATCGGCTCGAACGGGGGCGTGCCCTTCCCTTCCGCCATCAGCTCCGCCCAGGAAAGCGGTGCCGCGTCGGCGCCGTCGGCGGGAAGGCGGCGCACGGCGTTCGGGGCGAGCCACATCGCCTGCCAGAGCGAGCAGTCGTCGATCCGGCTCGCCACGGGCAGGGCACACGCCACACAGGCCACATTGGGGCCGTCGGCCCCGTCAAGGCCGCAGCAGTAGCCGCCTCCGCGATTCTCCGGGATCAGCACGGTTCCGCGGGCGTCGCCGGGCGCGATGACGATCGCGCCCGGCGCGCCGTCGGACAGGGCGTAGACCGGCGCGTAGACACCGCGGGCGGCTGCCTCGTCCGGATGGACCTCCTCCCACGTCCGCCACGGCGGCCCCCAGGGCTCCGAGTCCACGGCGAAGGTGCCTGACTCCATGAGCACTGGGAGCTGGATCCCGTTTCCGTACTTCTGATGAGCGTGGACCGGCAGGGCGACCTGGGACAGCGGAGTGGTCAGCTCAGCGCTGCACGCCGCACAAACGAAAACGAACAAATGTCCTCCGTGTGGGAAACGGAGGCATCATCGCAGCTCGGCAGCGGCCAGCCAATCGGTTTCCAGGACAGCATGAGCGCCCACTCCGTAAGCCGTGGCGTAGGAGCCAGAGAGGGCGAAGCCCGTCGACATCGCGCGCTGCCCCCGGCACAGGGAAAGGCCGCCCCTGCCTATCGGCAGGGGCGGCCTCGTGCGGTATCGGTCAGGCTTGGGCGAGGTGGTTCGAGAGGTTGAGGGCGGCTGTGGCGATCACGAGCGCGGCGCACAGGCCGCGCACTTCGTGGATGGTGGGGCGGACCAGGCGGGGCCAGTCGTCGGGGGCTGCGGGCCAGGATGCGAGATGTATCTCGGTGGTTGCCAGGCCGAGACGGGCTGTCACGTCCCAGCCTGAGCGGGACGCTGGTTCCCAGTGAAGGCTGATTCGGCCGAGTGTGAGGCGCGGAGTGTCGGTGGCGAGCCAGGCGATGTCGAGCGGCCCGTCGGGCGCGGCGGTGACGCGTTGGACGAGTGCGCCGCGCATGCCGCTGGGCATGGGGCGGACAGCGAGGGGCTGCAGCGGGAGGGTGCGGCGATGAGGGGACTGTGTTGGGATGTGGGCCTCCGGGGTGGGTGGGTCAGGCCCAGGCGAGGGCGTTGCTGACGGCCGTGGGGAGGTAGTCCTCTTGACCGTCGTCGGCAATGAATGCCCGCCCGTCCCGGACGACGATCTGTGCACCCACGAAGTGGGTGAAGGGGAAGTCGGGGTTGATGGCGAGACGGACCGGCAGTTCGGGGTCGAGGTCCTGGAGCTGGCGCAGCAGGTGGCCGACGGTCAGGTAGTGCGGCATGGGAGCCTCCGGTAAGAGTGCTGGGGGAGTGGTCAGCGGACGGGGTGGGCGATGAGGGCGGCGAGGAACCCGGAGACGGCTTCGGACGGGGTGTCGCGGCCGAACTCCTGGGCCCACGGCTCACCGTTGGTGGTTAGGACCCGCACCGTCCAGAGGATGCCGCGCCGCCAGGCGTCGGGGTCCTCTCTGGGAGCCAGCCGACGTAAACGTGGCCATCGGGGCTGGTGACGTGAATGTTGGCCTCCGGGGTCTGAACGGTCGGCCAGCCGCAGGCGTTAAGGAGGTCGAGCACCGGGCCCGCGCAGTGGTCCGTGGTGAGCCAGGAGCGCTCCTCCACGGTGGGGCGGACGACGCTCGGCAGGAGGGCGGCGGAGGCGTTCACGGTTATACGTTCCCTTCGTTGACCAGCGGTTATTCCCGGCATCCGTACGTTGACATGCGGTCCGCAGCATCACGTAGTCGTTTCCCAGCAGGGGGCGTCTGCCATCAGCGAACTAGCAGCCGTGCCGGGGGAATGGACCGGCAGCCGGGGGGGCGTACTGAGGTTGCGGCGAAGCGCCGCACGAGGCTGAAGGCGGCGCGGAATGTGGCGGGAGCGAGCAGACACTGGGGCGGAGCAGGGTTGGAACGCAAGGTCCGTGCGGCGGGGCGCCGGTGGACGGTGGGAGACATCGCGATGGTCGCCGACGGCCAGTGGGCTGTCGGCGCAAGGGCCGGTGGAGGACGCGATGAGGACACGCTGGTGGAGCGGCGGGTCGAGGATGGGCGTCAAGTCGAACTGACGCTCGACGAGTTGGCCCGCAAGGTGGGCTCCCGCGTCCGGGATGCCCACCACGGTGAGGACCCCGGCTGATCAGCGGCGCGCGGCCCCAACCCGGCCCGAGGCGGGCCGACGGAGGCTGACGGGCAGTCTGATCGGCTGCCAGGCCCACGCTGAGCAGTGCGTTCCCGGAGCGGGCGACAGCGGCTTGGACCCGGCGGCGCGCCGGTGCCAGGTCCCCGGTAGCCGTGGCTTCGTGGGCATCGATCAGGTGGCTGACTGCCTTGAGGGCGGTGCGGCTCTCGGCCTGGGCGACGCGCAGGTCCGCCGCCGAGGTGGTGATGCGTTCCAGGTCGTAGAAGTCCGGCGCGTGCCCTGGCCGGGTGAGGGCGTGTAGCTGGTCGCGGTGCACGGCGACGGCGTTGTCGGTGATGACCAGGGACGAGCGGATGTGGATGGCCGCGCGCAGGAGCGGGTCGTCGGCGGGGCGACGGGTGGCGAGGGATTCCAGGGCTTCGATCGGTCGGCCCCAGGTCTTCTCGATCAATGTGGTGGCTTGGTCGAGGGCAGAGGTGTTGGACGTGACGGGGTTCCCAAGTGGAGAGGGTGTTGCGGTCGGTGGTAATGCCCCGAGCGTGCGGAGCTGTGCGTCATCGGTTGCGGCGTGGGGTTGCCGAACTGCGCAAAGCCCCGGCTCCTGGCCCGAGGGCGGGAGCGCTGCTCCGGGTCCGGCCCGGAATCGCGGAACGGCTGCGGGCGGCCACGACGCGCAACTCCGCCGCTGTTCGTGGAGATCGGGCGGCGCGTTGGACGGCCTGGGTCACCGCGGTGCGGCGCACGTCGAGTGGTGTCGGAGCCCGAGGGACCTGGACGGGGCTCGGGTTGACGGGGGTCAGGGTGGCAAGGTTCGCCAACTCGTGGGAGAGCTGGTGCCGTTCACGTACTGCCGGAGTGGGGTCGACCATGGCCGCTGCCGTCGCGGCGATCAGATGGGTCGGAGTTCGGGCGGAGAAGACGGCTTCCGCGCGAGTGCCCCAGCCTGGGGGACCGGCCCAGAGCGTCACGGCTTCCTGGTTCTGGTGGGAAGGACGGTTGTCGATCAGAACGCCTGCGTGCTTGCCAGGGGAGATGAGTTCGACGGTGCCGCGCTCGGCGGCTTCGCGTCGCCAGCCGGCGTCGGTCAGGGGCCGGACGGCGTCGGCCCAGTACGGCGACGGGCTCGCGAGGAATCGTGCTTGGCCGTCATGGGGCTTGGCTTCGGTGTAGTCGCGTGCGAGAGCGCTGGTGAGGCCGGCGACGATCTCGGCCGGGGTGACGTGGTTGAACGTCGCTGTCCAGCGCGGCGTGGAGACGGCGTCGTCGGCGGCGGTGATCTTCCAGAGCTCGAAGTCGTCGCCGAACCAGCCGATACGGATCCTCTGGTCGGGTGAGGTGACTAGGAGCTGGCAGGGGCGTCATCAAGGTAGTGGTGCGGCCAGTGGGCGACGGGGGCGAAGCCTGCGTCGCCGGTCCCGTTCGACCCGGCCAGATACATCGGGCTGACCAGGACCTCCTGATGGGGGCGCTGGTCGTAGGGCTGTTGGGAGTTCACGATCCTGGCTCCGGGCGTGGAAGGGGAACACGCCCGCGCGCATGGCGGATGGCTTGCGCGCGGGCGCCGTCGTGCAAGAGGGCCGGCTTGCTCTGCTCACCGGGCTCGCTCGGGGGCCAGAGCGGGCGGCGACTGCCCTGGGCACCTGCGGTTGCGGCTGGGGAGTGTGGCTGAACTGGACGTCGACCGACACGAGCTGAGAGGGGGTGGGCTGTGTACAGGTGGACATGGGAGTAACTCCGTTGCGGGGAAAAGGGGGTGGGGCTGCGAGCGGGACCGTGCTGGTTCCATGCATGGCGCGTCGGGGATGGCGGTCGAGGCCGAACTCCTCGGTGGGCCTTGGCATGTTGGGCGTGCCGGGTCACCGGGGCTGTTCGGCCGTCCTCATCCGTGTGAGGAGTGAGCGGATGAGCGTGGGCAGGCTGTCGTCGCTGTCGTCGATCCAGACGTGGTCGGTGGCTTCGCTGAGGACGTGCGCGGCGTCTTCGAGGAGGCCGCTGGAGATTTCCATGCAGGCGTCGGTGATCCGGGCGGCGGCGAGCAGGGCCTGGGAGAGCACCTCGACGTACTCACCGGGCGGGAGTCCTGCGGCCTCGGCGGCGGCTCGGATCGCCGCCAACTCCAGTGCGCTGAAGGTGAAGTCGAAGCCGTGGTCCCGCTCGGCCGCCGCGGTGGATGCGGCGGCTGGGGCCGTCGGCTCCGTGGGAATGCCGACGCGGGTGCAGATCTGGTCGACCGAGGCCGTCAGCTCGGCGAGCGACTCGGTCAGCCATCCCAGTGCGGATGCGTAGGAGGCCAGGGCGAACAGGCCCGCTGGCGTGGAGGGGAGCGGTTCATCGGCGACGAAGTCTTCGAGTCGTTCGTTCAGTTGGCCGACGACCTTCGGCCCGACGGACAGTGCTCCTAGTGCCGCATCAACCAACCTTCGCCCTGTTGTGACGCGCCGTCCGGAGTACGGGTCCGGGCGGCCCGGACCCGTCATGCTGTCCTGGTGGCTGAGCGTGTGCGGGTGCGTGAGATTGATGACGACGAGGGACAGCGGCTGCTTCGGATCATTCGCCGGGGCACGGGATCGGTGGTGACCTGGCGCCGAGCACAGATGGTGCTGCTGTCCGCTCAGGGCATGGCCGTGAACAAGGTCGCCGAGGTGACATTCACCAGCCCGGACCGGGTCCGCGACGTGATCCACAACTTCAACGCCGACGGCTTCAAGGCGCTCTACCCCAAGTACAAGGGCGGGCGCCCGAAGACCTTCACGCTTCCGGAACGGCGGGAGATCAAGAAGATCGCGAAGTCCAAGCCGGCCGAACACGGCCTGCCGTTCTCGACCTGGAGCCTGGTCAAGCTGGCCGACTTCCTGGTCGCCGAGGGGGTGGTCGACGACATCAGCCACGAGGGCCTGCGCATCCTGCTCCGCGAGGAAGACGTCACCTTTCAACGCGTGAAGACCTGGAAGACCTCCAAGGACCCGGACTACGAGGCCAAGAAGGCCCGGGTCGAGCACCTCTACGCGATCGCCGACGGCGAGGTCATACCGGAGCCAGGCGAGCCCGAAGTCATCTTCTGCATGGACGAGTTCGGGCCGCTCAACCTTCAGCCCCACCCCGGACGCCAGTGGGCCGAACGCAGCGGCAAGCACAAGGACCCCGACCGCGAGCCCAGGCCGCGCCGACGCGCGACCTACACCCGCCCACACGGGGTCCGCCACCTGTTCGCGGCCTACGACCTGGGCAAAGACCAGCTCTACGGCCACATCAAGAAGACGAAGAACCGCTCCAAGTTCCTGGAGTTCTGCCGCTACCTGCGCACCCTGCACCCCGCCGAGACGCGCATCGCGATCGTATGTGACAACTACTCCCCGCACCTGACCACCAAGCGGTGCCGCCGGGTCGCGGACTGGGCCGACGCCAACAACGTCGAGATCGCCTACACCCCCACCAACAGCTCCTGGCTGAACCGCATCGAGGCCCAGTTCACCGCCCTGCGCTACTTCGCCCTCGACGGCACCGACCACCCCAGCCACAAAGCCCAGGGCAGCATGATCCGCCGCTACATCATCTGGCGGAACATGCACGCCGCCGACGAACGCCTCGACAAGGTCGTGACCAGGGCAAACGTCGCCTGACGAGCATCAACGGTCCCCATCGTCGCGCGGGGCCCGCACAGCGAGCCAGTCGGCGAGCTCCCGGCAGGCCGCCTGCTCTTGCACGTCGGAGCCCCACCAACAGGTAAACGGCGAGGCGTCCTGGTCCAGGTCATCCCACCACCAGGCAGCGCACTCAGACAGGTGACGGTCGGCAGCTGGCTGCTCATGGGCAACCCACAGCTCCAGCCAGGGCGTGACCGAGGAACTCGCCGTCACGCAGCTCTCGAAGACCTCGCGGGCCGAGGTCGGCGGAGTCTCCTGACCCAGGGTCCATGTCCACCATGCCTCCAAGAAGCCACCCAATGCCTGGGCCTGCGGCTGGGGCCAGTCGGGCCAACAGGCGGCGGCCAGCCCGCGCGCCACCATGTCCGGCGAGGCCGTCCCCTGGGCCAGCACCACCACCAGTTGCGGCAGCACGCGACGGATCACGGCTGGCTGGTCATCCCAGTGATCAGGAGTCTCCTGCGCGACCGAGGCGACCAGATCCACCGGCAGGACGGCATCCGCGACCCGCAGCAACGCGACTTCGGCAGGGCCGTAACAGCGCTGGCAGCCGATCTCGTCCGGGCCCACTGTCATGCCGGCGAACACCTCGGCCACGCGCGCGATCGCCGACTGCAGAGCTTGAGCATCAGAGCTGGACACGACGCTTCCCGTCAAGACTCCAGCGAGCCACCGCCCACCGAAGAGGGCGACGCTACCAGCCCGAAGACCCGACACCGAACAGGGCGAAGGTTGGTTGATGCGGCACTAGTACGGGGTGCAGGTAGGAGCGGCCGGGAGGTGTCGGGTACTCGGCGCTGATGATCTGGGAGACCCGCTGGGCGGCGTCGGAGAGGAGGTCCGCCAGGTCGGAGCGGGAGAGCTGGGAGGGGTTGGCGGTCATCGGTGGAGTGCCTTTCGGGTGGCGGGAGCGGAGGGCTGGTGAGCTGCCGGCGCGCCTGGTGGGGCTGCTGTCGCCGCGAGTTCGGTGGCGAGGGGAGAGCGGGATCGCGCTGCCCGCACGCGCGCTTCGGTTGCTGCCTCGGACTCGGTGCTCCGGTATGGGCTGGTGCGGAGTTGGGCCGAGCGGTAGACGGCTTAGTCCTTGCGGCTGCCGGCGGCCACGAGGTAGATCTCGCGCTTGTGGCTGGAGGTCGGCGGTGCGGGGCGGAACTGGATGACCAGCCGGTAGGAGACCGACGGGTCGACGTAGACCTTGTGGAAGCCTGCGAGTCGGCCTTGCAGCGGTAGGCAGTCGTCGCTGCCGTGCACGAGGTTCTGCAACTCCAGCAGCGCCAAGTCGCGTATATCGTGCGGGAGTTCCCGAAGATCCGTGATCGCGTCAGGGTGGGCTGCGAAGGCGAACCGTGCCCGGCTCACAGTGACCTCCCGACGCTCGACGGTCGGACGATGGGGGTTGCCCGTGTGACGTGGTCGCTGGCGTTCCCGTGTGGAGCCGCGGAAGCGGCGGGGGAGCGGGTGAGCGCGGCACGGGCCCGGAGATCCTCATCGCGGTGCTCCAGCGGCAGCGGGTTGGCACGGGTGTCCAGCCACTGCCGCGCCGACGCCTCGTCCGCGAAGGCTCCCTCGCGCAGGGTGTAGGTGTGGGCCTCGTAGTCCCCTTCTTCAACGAAGAGGCGGAACGGATCCTCGGCGGCGTGGGAGTCGCGTGCCAAGGTCCAGGTCTCGCACGGGTCGTAGTCGCAGGTGTAGCTGTCGAGGACCTCGTACCGGCTGCCCGACATACGGAGCTGTTGCTCGATCGCTGCGGTGAGGTCGTCGGCGGGCTGCATGAAGTCGCCGCCGAGCTGGCCGATCTGCCTGGGCGGGCAGCCGCGCTCGATCAGCCAGTTCTGCGCCCACGGCGCAGTGGAGTGACGGGCCGATTCGAAGGTGAAGGTGTTCCGGTCCAGGTCCCGGGTGACCTTGATGGCGCGGATCTGCGGCGCGCCGGGCACGCCCCAGGTGGCCGAGCGGTCGTGGGCGACGACGAAGCTGCGGGACCTGTTGGGGGTGTGGTGCTGGGCCAGGACGGTCAGGTCACCGGCTCCGTACCGCGCTTCCGCGCGCTCGGACGCCTGGTCGGCGGGGGCGAGGTCGTGGAGTTGGAAGTCGAGTTCGGTGCTCATGCCGCCAGCTCCGCCTGCTCCGGCTGCTTGGGTGCGGGGGTGGCCAGGACGCGGTGGTTGGGCCGGGTGGGGCTGGTCGTGCAGGCGGCGAAGGGGCCGTCGGGGGCGCGGAGGTGGACGAGCGCCTGGTCGAGGTGGTCGCGGTGCCACGTCGAGGGGCCGGTCAGGCCGGCCTTGGTGGCGGTGAGTTCCTGCCAGGCGAGCCAGAGGGCGTGGAGCCGGGCGACGGCCTCGGGGTGTTCGTGCCACTGCGCGCACCAGGGGCGGGTGGTGCTGATCTCCCTGCCGTAGACGGGGAGGAAGAGGTGGTCCACCCAGAAGCGCAGTTCGGCCAGTTCGGCGGCGTACTCCTTGCCGCCGAGCGCGGCGATGAACACTGACGTCGACTGGGCCGGGGAGTTGGTGTCGGACGCGTCGGCAGCAGTCGGTCGGGCAGTGGGGGCGGCCTCGGAGGCGAGGCGGTCGAGGATGACGCCGTGCTCGCGCACTTCGGCCATCGTCTTGGCGAGCGAGCTGGCGAGGTCGTCGAGCTCGTTGTCGGGAATGCGGAACGGCTCGGTGTCTGCTGTGGGGTCGGACATGGCGGATCCAAGGGGAGAGCGGGAGGGACGGGGGTGGGGATCGCGGTCTTCTGGAGGGCATTGAGGTACTCCGCTCACGGGTCGGCTGGTGGGAAGAGGATGCAGAAGATTCGCGATTTGGTGAGGCCGGAAAATCGCGATAGGGGAGCGCTACAGCACGGTGCAGCGTGGACAGCGGGGGAACGGCGGGTCCAGCAACTGCACAGCGCGGGCTGCCTGTTGGGGGACGACGCCGTTGCCGAGGGCGGTGAGTTGGGCCGGGCGTCCGAGTCCGGGGGTGGTGGTCACCCAGCCTGCTGGGAGGCCCTGCATCCACTCGACGAACTCGGCGCGTAGACGCCCGCCCGCGTCCGTGGGTTCGGGCGCTGGGCGGGTGAGGGTCTCCCATCGGGCGATGGCGGATCCGTAGGCTCCCCATCGCCGGTCGGGTCCTCGACTCCCGGAGCGGGCCGCGTCCACAGCGGCAGGACCACTGCTGACAGGGGTGGCCGCCGGCCCTTGCCCGGACGCCGCCCCGGCGTGCCGGTGTCGCTCGCCCTGGGCGTCGGAAGCAGTGACGCCGCCGCGCTGGGCAGGGTCATGTCGCCGTTGCCGTGCCGCTGGTTCGGTGAGCCCTTGGTCCCGTCCGACGCCGTCGGGGTCGGTAGCAGGAGCCACTCGACCTCGTCGGCCAGGTTCGGGCCGTGGCCCCCGCTCTTCCTCTTCTCCGGGTGCTGGGAGCCCCCGTTCTTGCCGATGTTGCTGGTCGGCGTCTTCAGCAGGGTGCCCTGCGGGCCAGGCGGTGAGAAAGACGCGCTCGCGGCGGTGGGGCGCTCCGACGTCGGAGGCCCGTAGCACGAGCCAGCGAGCGTCGTACCGGAGGTCGGAAAGGGATCCGAGTACGGCACCGAGTGCCCGCACAGGAGGCTGGGTTGGGTCGTCTCCCAGACACCACGGGCAGGATTCCACCTCGCCAGGGGAACCGGCGGGTGAGGTGAGCAGGCCGCGCACATTCTCTATCACCACCAAGCAGGGGCGGAGGGCCTCGACAGCGCGCGCGACGTGCAGCCAGAGCCCGGAACGGGTCTGCGGGTTGAGTCCAGCCCGGCGGCCGGCGACCGAGACGTCTTTGACAGGGGAAACCCGCCGTCAGGACGCACACCCGGAGCACTTGAGACCAGTCGGTGGTGGTGATGTCGCCGAGGTTGGGCACGCCGGGCCAGTGGCGGGCCAGGATGCGGGAGGCGTCCGGGTTGACCTCGGCGTGCCAGGCCAGCGTGCCGCCGAGGGCGGCCTGGACGCCGAGGTCGAGTCCGCCGTATCCCGAGCAGAGCGAGCCGATCAACGGCGGGGGCGCGATGGCGGGTTCCATGTCAGCGGCCCCGCGCGATCCGGCCCGGAACGGGCGCCGTCGTAGTGTCCGTCGACGGGAGCGGTCCGGAGGCGGCGATGGGGTTGGTGGACCGGCTGCGGGCGGCCTGGACCCGGACCGACGGCGGCGCTACGGTCGCCGCTGCGGCGCGAAGGGATCGGGCCGCCTCGTGCAGCGCGTGGTTCGCCGCGCCGAGGGCGGCAGCGATGACGTGCACGGCGGCTTCCCGGGCATCGCGGGCGTCGGGCTGGTCGCGCAAGTGCTCAGTCTGGTCCAGGAAGGCGAGCTGGTGGGCGACTTCGCCCAGTGCGGATGCCGCCTTCCCCGCGGGCCGCATGGCGGAGGCGAAACCGGTGACAACCCGGGCCTGGCGACCGCCCGGTGCCGGTCCGGCCTCGGCACGGAGAAGGACCTCGTCGCCCAGCTCGCTGATCAGCCTGCCGAGCTCGGATAGCTGCCGGGCGACAGCAGCGCTGTCGAGAGGTCGGGGTCGGGAGAAGCTCCAGGGGAGCTGGCCGCGCTGGGCATGGAAGGCATCGGCCCAGGCTTGCAGGGCCAGGGCGTCGGAGATAGCGGTCATGGCAAGTTCCAGTAGGCAGGGGAAATGAGGGGCGGGTTCAGTTGTGGCCGCGCGCGGGTGACCGGACGGGGATAGGAGCAGTCAGGCGGCCCGGCTGCTCTGAGGGGGCTTGGGCGGGGCGCGTCGTGCTACGGGCCAGGGCGGCGCGTACCTGTGCGGTTGACGGTCCGTCCGGTGTGGGGGCGGCGGCTGGTGTCGCGGCGGGGGTGTCGTTCGCGATCTGCCAGCGGCTGCGGGCCTCGACGAGTGGCCCGAGGGAGTGCAGGGCGTGGTTGATGAGCGGCCCGGGGCCCAGGGCGTTGTTCTCCGCCAGGGCGCGGATGGCTTGGGCGGAGGCAGCTGCGGTGCGGGTGATCGAGGAGCGCATGACCTGCTCGCCGAGCCATTCGGCGTTGCCGGGCGCGAGGCCGTCGCAGATCGCGGTGACCTGTGCCCCGGTGAGGGTGCCGTCGGTCAGGAGCCCGCGCCGTTGGGCTTCCCAGAGGACGGTGAGTCGGTCGATCGGTTCGCCGCGGTGGTGCAGTGCTCCGAGGCAGCGGTAGAGCTGTCCGTGTGCGGGGTCGGCGAAGTCGCCTGGTCGCAGCCAGTCTGCTACGTCGCCCATGGCTGCCGGTCGGTCGACCAGGACCGCGAGCAGGAAGCGCTCGTCCTCGCTGGCCCGGTTCGCTGACTCTGCGGATGCGGCTGGGGCGGTGACCTCAACGGTGGTGGGCGGGACTGGTCGTGGCTCGGTGCCCCACCGCCTGGCGAGGTCGGTGAGCACGCCGTGCAGGACGTCGGCTTGGTGAAGCGCTCCGTCGACTTCGCCTCGCAGGGCGTCGGCGCGAGCGGCCTGGTGGAGGCGGATCGCGTGTTCGGCGACGGTGCGGTGGATCGCGCCTTCCAGCACCATGCGCCCGTACACCGGAGCATGCGCAGGGCGCGGGCAGGCCGTGACGAGGGTGTGGGCGTACGAGGCGGTCAGCCCGCGCACGTGGCGGCCGGCCTCGGTGACTGCGTCGGTCACCCAGGACAGCGGCACGGCCTTGTCGGTGGTCAGTGCGGGGTGGCCGTCGGTGCGGAGTTTGCGCAGCGCGGCGAACAGGGCCTGGTGGACCAGCCGGTAGAAGTGGTCCGGCGCGAGCCAGTTCAGGTGCCCGAGCTGGCCCGGATCGAGCAGCACGGCACCGAGCACCGCCTGCTCCGCACTCAGCAGCGGGTTCATCGCCGACCCCCATCCTCGATGGCCGACATCGCCTCTTGCCGGATCTGCAGTTCGGCGACTGCCCGGTCGGCAGCGGCCACTGCCATGGAGAAGCGGTCCAGCGCCTGGGTGAAGGCGGGATCGGTGGCCGGGATCGTGCCGGTGCGGCTGACCAGCCACCAGCGGCCGTCGCGCTGAACGACGGGGGCGCAAAGCAAGCGCGTGGAGTGAGGCTTCGGGGCGCTCATGCCGACAGCCCGAAGTCGTCAAGGCCGCGGGCCTTCGCGAGGGCGCGCTCGGTGATGGCCTTGGTCGCACGGGCCGAGGCGGGGCCGACCACCTTGGCGGAAGGCTCCTTGTACCAGGGCCGCAGGTCGAGCATGGCCACCCGGATCCCGGTGGCCAGGAGCAGCGCCTTGCCCTTGGGGAGGGCGCGGATGGCGTCCGGTGGAAGGATCCGCTCGGTGCGCATGCTCACCGAGGTGGACTTACCTCCCTCGCTGGTGGACACCGAGCTGGTCTGCACGTCGTGGTCGCCGATCTGGCGGCTGAGGCGGTCGGCGAAGTCCGCGTCGTCGATGCCGCTGCCGACGATCTTGACGGTGGCGGCGGACCACAGGGCGTCCATGCCTGCCTCGCCCCAGCACCGCTGGCCCTGCCGGTAGGACTGCAGGATCGTCATCGGGATGACGCCCCGCGAGCCCAAGTGGGAGTACAGGTCGGGCAGGTCGCTGATCTTGCAGACGTTGGCGGCCTCGTCGAGGACGCACAGCGCGGGCGGGTCGAGTCGTCCACCCGAGCGCTCGGCGACGATCACGGCCGCGCGCATCACGGCGTCGGCGGCTGCCGCGATGATGGCCGAGGCGGAGCCGCCGCCGTCCTTGCTGAGCAGGTACAGCGTGTCGCGGGAGGTGGCGAACGCGTAGGGCTGGAACTGGGGCAGGTGCGGGTTGGGGGTGACCCAGGCGGCAACGTCCGGGTCCAGTAGGCAGTTTGCGTACTGGCGCGCGGTCTCGTAGATGCCGTCGCGGGTCTCGGTCGCGCCGGAGACGGTGCCCTGGAGCTGGGCGGCGACCGCATCGTGGCCGGCGTCGGTGAGCAGGTCCACCGGGGTGCGGTCGGCGGGCGAGGCGAGCCAGGCCAGGACGTCGGTGATCGGGCGGCGGTGGCTCGCGGCGGCCAGGAACAGCGCGCCGAGGGTGTTGCTCGCGGCAGTGGACCAGAAGTCGGAGCCGCTGGACTCGTTGACGCTGGCGGCGACGAAGTGCCCGGCCAGGCGCTTGGCCCCGGCCAGGTCGCGGGCGTCGGCCAGGATGTCCCACCACATCTGCCGCGGGTGGTGGGCGATCTGCTGCGGGTCCAGCGTCCAGACGGTGCCGACCTTTGCTCGGGCGTCGACCGTCGCGGTGAAGGCGTCGTTGGCTGCCTTGTTGGAGGTCAGCAGGACCGGGCCCGGGGCGGCGAGGATCGCGGGGATCGCCAGCCCGCTGGTCTTGCCGGAGCGCGGGGCCATGATCGCGACGATCACGTCCTCCCACGAGGCGCGGACCTCAGTGCGGCCTGGAGAGACGGAGCCGACGAGGATGCCGCGGTCGGCCGGGGCGATCTCGCCCGGCTTGCGATCAGCCAGGCTCGGCCGCAGGCTCCGGGCCTTCGCGGTGATCTCCTTCTTCAGCAGCGGGGCGACGTCCGTCTTGCGGGCGAGGCCGTTCTTCGCGCCGCCGCGCAACCGCATCCACACGACCAGGCCAACGACGGCGAGGCCGATGCAGAGCAGACCGGGGATGATCCGCGCGCCGACGAGAACAGCGGTGGGGCTCAGGTGCGGCCATACGGCGGCGGGGCGGAGCAGCGCGTCGGCGGTGAAGGGCGTCCACGGGCCGCTGCCGAAGAGGGTGTTGGTGACGTTGCCGGTCAGCCACGCCAGGGAGCCGAAGGCGATGGCGATGCCGAGGAAGCCGAAGAGGAGGTAGAGGAGCGCGTCGGTGCCGGTCGTGGTCGAGGGCGCGCTGGTACGAGGGGCAGGCATGGATGTTCCTGGGAGTGAGCGCAGGCGGATGGCGGGTGGGGCGCGCGGCGCTCTTCTGCTGGTCATCGAGGGGAAGCTCCTGTTCGGATCAGGGGTGGGCGGCCGGGAACTCCGGTTGCGGGCCCGACTGGGGGAAGGCCGTTTTGGTTGTCGGCCAGCTCGGCATCGTGAGCGGACCGCGAGGACTTGCTCAGCGTTTGCGCGGGCCGGGGGACTGCGCGGGAGGAACGGACACGCTCGCGGTCCAGGGATCCGGCGTCGACGGGGCCTTGGCCTTGGCTGCAGCGGGCGATGTGGCCACTGCCGCGATCTGCGCGGTGGGCGCGGCGACCTGCGTCGAGGTATCGGTGCGGTGCAACTCGGCCTCGCAGTCCGTGAGTTCGGACTGCGCGGCGCTGACGAAGTCAGCGGCGAAGCCGAACCGGTCGGAGAGTTGGTAGGCCTCGTCGTCCAGGTCGGTGATCTGCTCCGATGCCGCTTCCAGCGCTTCCCGGAGGCGCTCCAGGGCTCCGTGCTCGGGATGGAGGAGGTGATCGACCGCGCGCAGCAGCTCGGTGCCGTTCTCGGCGGACCGGATCTGGTCGGTGAGCTGCAGGAGTTCCGCCCCGACCGTGTAGGACCCGAGCGGGTTCGCCAGGGTGGTGCTGAGGGCGGGGTCGAGAGCGACGTGGTAGCGGGCGGCGCGGAGCATCTCGGTGGCGTGGGAGGCGATGGCCCGCTGTTCGGTCCGGTCCATGGTGGTCGGCAGGCGGTGTCGGGGGCCGTGCCAGTCGTTGGTGAAGGCGAAACCGGCGTGGTTGAGCAGGGTGATGGCGAGGCTGTCGCCGCCGCGGGCGACGACGCTGCCGCTGGGCTCGGCGGTGATGGTGACAGTGATGGGCACAGGAAGCTCCTGGGGTATTGAGATCGGGCCGGTGCCCCCGCCGGGGGTGGGGAGACCGGAGCCGGGCGTTCAGACGTGGGGGTTCTCGGTGGGCCGATCGGTCTCGGTGGCGGCCTGGAGCAGTTCGGCGAGGTCCCCGGGCTCGGAGGAGCGCTGGTCGATCCACCACCCGGCACGGGTGACGGTGCGGGCGGAGTCCTCGATCTCCTCCCACTCGGCCTCGCTGGTTGAGCCTTCGAGGACGAGGGCGGTGTAGGCGGCGGCCAGGAGCTGGTGGCGGCAGCGAACGCCCCAGGCGATCGCACGGTCGGTCCCCTCCAGCGGGGGCATCCGGTACTGCTGCGACCAGGCGTCGGATTCGGCTTGCTCTTCGGCGCGCTTGGTTTCCAGCCAGGCCGCCGTCTCGCAGGCGTCGCGCTGGTGCTTCGCGCGCCAGCAGTCCGTACAGTCACGTGCGGCCAGCCAGCGGGCGAACCCGGCACGTTGGTCGGCGGGACGATCCGACAGGTCCGCCGAGGCCAGGTGGCCACAGGCGTGCTCGATGTCCCAGGTCTTCTTCACGGCCATGGGTACTGCGCCTTACGGGAGTTGGGTCAGTGGGTGCGGGCGAACGCGATGCGCGGATCCACCGGCCGGGCCGCTGCAGCGGTCGCGGTGGGAGCGGCGACGGAGTGCTTGCCGGGCAGGCCTGCCACGGCGGGGCTGGAAGCGAGCGTGGCAGCATCGCGAGGGAACCGCTGCGAGGCGGGGGCCGAGCCGCGCTGGTGGTTCGCGGTGGCCGCGGGCACGGCGCGGTGGGTGGTGACTTCCTGGGCGAGTGAGGGCTGCACCGCGACTTGGAGGTCGGCCCGGTGCAACTGGAGCGTGGCGGTGGCCACCTTGCCGAGCGCCTCGCTGCGGCCGGTGGAAGTGGGGAGGGTGTAGATGTCCAGCGCGTGGTTGAAGCGCCAGCCGTGTGCTTCGAGGACCGCTGCGCCGCGCTCGACAGCACGGGCCGTGTCCGCGGTGGCGGCGACGATGCCGAGGCGCGGATGCTCGGCGAACGCGACGTCCGGCTCGACGCGCGGCTCGGGGTCGAGGTCTGATTCGGATGCGAGCGCGGGGTCCACATCGACGTGGTAGCCGGCCGTGCGCAGCAGGGCGATGGCTCGGGCGGTGCGGCTGGGCCCGTCGTTCTGCTGGTCGGCCAGCGCGTAGAGGGTGGGCTGGTCGGGGACGGGGCGGAAGTCGAGGCGCTTCAACGTCCAGGTGCTGGCGGCCAGTTGCTTGGGGTTGGCGGCGACGATGCCGTAGTCGGGGTGGTGGCCGATCGCGATGTCGGGCAGTGGGTCGTGGTAGTGCGTGGGCATGGCGGATCCATCCGGTGCAGGGGCGGCGGTGGTCGGGCAGCGGGGACGGCTCTGCTGGCGGCAGGCATGGAGGACTCCTGAGTGGGAGGCCGGTCAGAGACCGGCAGCGGGACGAGAGTGCGCGGGACCGTAGGACCGGTCCGTGGAACGAGGATCCGGAGAAGTCGCGAGTTGGCCCGGCCGGAGACCCGTGCTAGTGGGTCACCGCGAGCGCCGGGCGGCACGGGCAGGCGAGGCAGCAGGCGTTGCCGGGCCGGACGCGGAGGGAGCGGGTGCCGCCGCGCCGGAGCGCGCGAGCGCGGCCCTGGTCCGCTGGTGGTCCGGGGTGAGTTGCGCGGTCATGCGATCGGTGAGTTTCTCGGCTGCTGCGGCGAAGGCGCGGCCGTTGTCGGCGAGTTCCTGGGCGTAGGGCCAGCCGTCCTCGTTGCGGGCTATGTCTGCCTCCATGGCGTCCGCCTGGGTGAGACCGGGCATGAGGCCGTCCATCAGGGCGACGACCTGCTCCCATTCCTCGCGGACGGCGGCGGCGCGGGTCAACGTGGTGCCGATGCCGGACATGCGGCGCAGGTCCTCACTCAGCGGACCGTCCGCCAAGTCGCCGTCGACGAGGAGGCCCTGGACGTCCGAGAGCAAAACCGGGCCGAGGGCGAGGAAGGTCTCGACGTGCGCCCAGGCCCGCGCATCGCGGGTGATCTTGCCTGCCTCGTAGGCGGCGTCATCGATCGGCCAGCCCTGGTCGTCACACAGTGAGTCGGAGACCGCGTCCCAGGCCGCCAGCGCCTCCTCGATACCGTCGGCCGCCGCGGTGAGAGCGCGTACGCGGACCTGCCACAGTGCCTGGTGGTAGCGCGGAAGGAAGCGCTGCTGGATCTCGGCGGCGGCCCTAGCGGGATCGGAATTGACGGCAACGGCCCACGGCACGGCCTGATCGCCGTGGGCATCCAGCAGGGCGCGGGGAATCGTGGTCGGCCGCAGCGCACCGATGAGGAGATGGTCGCGGCTCCTCGGCTGCCGGACGGCGAGAAGGCGCAGGTCGCCTGGGCCGGTAAGGATCGCTGCTTCGTCGAGCGCGAAGATGGAGATGGCTCCGTGCAGGCTGCCCAGATCCCGTGCCTGGTCGGCGAGTTCGCCCTGCCCAGCGGAGAGATCGCACATCTCCACGGCCCAGCCGGACGGCAGACGCTCGACGATCGCGGCCGTCGTGTCGCGGAGGTCGAACCGGGTGCGGATGCCGCTGTCCTCGACCGCTCCATGAGTGGGGTTCGGGATAGACTGTGGCATTAGTCAATTTCCTTCTGAATAAGGCTAGTTCAGGCGCTCATGCGGCTGTCGGTGTCGAACAGCTCGCGTTCGGCCGGGTGCAGGATGTGCTGCGTGATGAAGCTCCGACCTGCGACTTTCCAGAGCCCGCGCCCCTTGGTGAGGGCGGCCACGGCCTGGGTCTCGACGCCGGTCAGGCCGAGGAGGGAAGCGGCGGCTGCGAGTTGGTCGGGTTCTTGGCGGTAGATGATGCGGGTGGAGCAGTCGGCGAGGAGGCCTTCGGCCAGGACTCGGCCGCGTGAGCCGGCGTCGCCCGCGCTGAGTAGGTCGGACAGTCGGTGGATGATCATCAGGTTGGCGATGCCGAGGCCACGGCTGAGCTTCCACTGGGACTGCATGCGTTCCAGCAGGCCGACGTGGCGCATCACGCGCCAGGCCTCGTCGTAGATGACCCAGCGTCGGCCGCCGCCTGGGTCGGCGAGCGCGGACTCCATCCAGGCCGAGGCGCAGGTCATCGCGAGCACGAGGGCGGTGTCGTCGCTGGAGCCGCCGAGGCGGGAGAGGTCGATGGACAGCATCGGCGTGCTGGGGTCGAACGCCACGGTGCTCGGGGCGTCGAACATGCCGGACAGGTCGCCGTGCACGAGTCGGCGCAGGGCGTGCGCGAGGTCCTGAGCGGCGAGCCCCATGCGCCCGCCCTGGTCGCCGAGTGCGCGGTCCAGGCGCTCGGGAGAGCCGAGGACTTGGGCGATCTCGCCCAGCAGCGGCACCGTTGCGTTGGCTTCGGCGTCGGCGACGACCAGGTCGAGTGCGAGGTCCAGGGCGGTGTGCTCCATCGGCAACAGGTCGCGCTTGAGCACGGTGCGGGCAAGTCCCGCCAGGAGCAGGAGGCGGCGCTTGCGGACCTCGGCCACCCAGTCGTCCTCGCTCACGGAGGCGGGCCGGGTCGGAGCGTCCAGGGGGTTCAACCGGCCGGGAAGCCCGGGCCCGAGGGCGATGCTGTAGCCGCCGAGTGCCCGGGCGACGGTGGTCCACTCGCCCTTGGGATCGCAGGGGACGTAGACGCGGTAGCCGTGGGCGATGGCCCTGGTAGCGATGGACTTGGCGAGCGCCGACTTGCCCATGCCGATGATCCCGGCCAGGACTGCGTTCGGGTTGGTGAAGCCCTCGATCCGGCCGCTGGAGTAGAGCGAGAAGGGGTCGAAGCAGAACGCCGCCTCTGCGTGGACGTCGCGGCCGATGAAGATCCCCTCCGCGCCCAGACCGCCTTCGGCGAGGAAGGGATAGGCCCCGGAGACGGTGGCGGTGGTCATCCGGTGGGCGGGCAGGCGGAGCTTGCCGCCACGAGCCGATGCGGGTCCGGGGCGCCCGGACGCAGCGTAGGTCGGACGCAGTTCGGGGTCAGTGGTCGCCTCGCGGTGGCGCTTCGGCGGGGCTGCGGCGCGGCGGGCCTTGTGGCGGGCCTCGGTGAAGTCCGCGCGGGCGGCACGCTGCTGGGCAGGTGACGCCTTTCGAGGGACAAACAAGGGGGAGGCCGTGGCGCGGGTGCGGGGCATGAACGTTTCTCCAGAGGGAAGTTGCGGGATCAGTGCCGACGCAGGCCGGTGAACGGCGCGTGCAGGTCAGCTGGGGTGGTTCGGCGGCGGACCAGGTGGGCGGCGCGTTGGTGGCGCTGGCAGATGGTCAGCTCGGGTGCCCCCTCGGGGAGTCCGGCGTGGCACGCCTCGCGGTCCGGGATCTCGCCGCAGTCCGGCCGCGGTGCCGCGTGGTAGGCGGCGTGGACGTGGTCGGCGGCCTGCCAGATCCGGGTGCGGGCAGCGTGGAGCTGGTCGCCCTCGATGGGGACGAGACCGCCGGTCCGGTCGGTGTGGGCGTCGAGCAGGCCGTGCAGCGAGACGAGGTGCGAGTGCAGGGCGTCCAGCTCGGCGCGGGTGGTGACCAGCGGGCCTGCGGGGATGTTGAGCGCGCGGTGGAAGTCGAGCGCGGCGGTGGCGAAGGGCACGAAGTCCTGCGCGGTCGTACTAGGGGTGCGGGACATCACGGTGCTCTTTCGAAACGGGGGTGGAGGGCCGTCAGGCGGCGAGGGCGAGCGGCAGAGCGGCGGCGGTGAACGCCTCGGCCTGCTGCCAGGTGAGCGGCCGAAGGTCGAGCTGGGCGCCGACGGCCGCGGTCTCCACGACCGCGCAGGCGGAACGCAGTTTTTCCTCGGTGTCGGCGGAGACTGTCAGCAGGCCGGTCAGGGCCACGTCCGCGTGGCCCGCGATGAGCTGGCGCTCACGGGACTTGATGTCCTGGTACTCGATCGCGTCCGCCTCGGAGTCGACCTGGCCGCGCCGGGCGCGCTCGGCGGCATCGGCGATCACGGACGCCTTCTTGCGCTGCACATCGCGCAAGGCGGCGTCCAGGCCCTTCGGCTCGTAGGACAGCGACAGGGTGCGCCTCACCCCGGCAGTGAACAGGAGCTGGTGCAGGAACCCGGCAGAGGTCTCGGTGCGGGGCCAGTTCTCGACCCAGTACGTGGCGTGCACGGCCGAGTCCGTCGCGATGTGATCGCCCTTCTCGACCATCACGACCGGACCGCCAGCGGCCGTCTCGGCTTCCGGCCGGGTTCCGGTGGACCAGCGGTCGAGTGAGGCAAGGGACTTGGGGTCGTATGCGGTCCGCACGACGGCCGCGATCTCGCGGGCGCTCAGCCAGCCGGTGGGGTTGAGCCCGGCCGTGCGGGCGGCCTGGTCGAAGGTCGAGGTCAGCTGCGCCAGCACACTGAACGCCCCGGTCAGACCGCCACCGGCCTGGTTGATTACCCGCCGCGCCGCCTTCGCGTCCAGGGAGACGGCGACGTATGCCTCGTGTGGAGCCGCGGCCGGTCCGGCGCTGGCGATCAGCTCGCTGTAGATCGCCCCCGCCACAGGCGCGTTCGGTCGGCCGTGTTCCTCCCAGTAGCGGCGCAGTGCGTCGCCGGAGTCCGGGACGGTGCGCTCGATCACCTGGATGCGGGCGACATGACCGGTGCGGGCCAGCGCCGCAAGGGCGCGTCCCCAGGCGTTGACGTTGGCGTTCTGGGTACCCGGGTCGAGCAGCGCGTAGGCGCGGGAAGACACCTTGACCACGGCGGCCAGCGTGCCGGTGTGAGGGTTGTGGACCGCACCGTACCGGCGGTCGGGCGCGGTGACCACGCGCAGGCTGGCCGCCGTGCCGGGCAGGTGCAGCAGTCCCTCGCGGACCGGGCGGCGCGAAGGCTGTGCCAGCCAGACAACCTGGCCCCGCATCCGACGCAGGAGGTACCGGGTGATGATCGGAGTCCAGTCGGCCAGCGCCCGGCCCCGGTAGCGGACGAAGACGAACGCGCCGATGGTGCCCCACAGGGGGACGAATTCGAGAGCGCCGGCCACGCTGCGCGTGAGGATCACGGCGAGCAGCAGCAGGCCGGTCAGGGCGACGGTGAGCAGTTGGGGTGCGGTCAGGCCGAGCAGGATGCCGCGCCGTGAGCGGTGCGGGAACGTGACGGTGGCTGCCGTTTGGGGTGTTGCGGGCATGGTGGTTCCAGACGGTGAGGGCGGGTGGGGGGCGGTACGCGCGGTGCTCTTCCGGAAGTCATGGCGAAGGATTCCGTTTCAGGTGATCGACAGTGGAGGCAGGGGCGGGCTGGGAGGACCAGCCCGCCCCTGGATGAGGGTCGGTCAGGACCGGGATGGCGGCTGGTCGGGGAACACCCACCGCGTCGGCGTCGCGGACCCAGCGGCAAATGGACCACTGGACGGGCCAGTCGGCGCAGCGTCCCCGACCTGAGTCATGCCACCGCCCGGTGCCGGTGCGCTGGCGAGCAGACCGGATCCGCTGTCGCGCCCCGACGACTCTGCTGCGGACGCCCGGCTGGGCCGGGCGATGAGCGGCGGGATGCCGGGACGCTGGACCAGGGCCCGGCCCCTGTCACCGGAGGCGTTCTGGTCCTCGCCATAGCGGAAGCTCGTCCGTGCCGTGGGCGGTCCGGCGTCGATGCCCTCCTTGCTCAGGTTTCCGCCCGACGGGTTGATGCCGGAGGCGACACCGTCCGCGCCCGCGCCGGGAACCTGGCCCGGTCCCTGCGGAGCCGGCGCACCCAGGCGGGCCTGCATGGCGAGGCTGCCCGCGGTCTTCACCGCCCCCGCGCCGACAGCTATGCCGCCGACGCCGGCACGGTGCACGTCGTCGTGGCCGCCGCCGTCGGACGCCCAGTGGACGAACTTGTAAGTGGCGTAAGGGCAGAGCAGCACCAGGACCATCACCACGATCCCGGCCAGCGCATCCGAAAGGGCGGACATGCCGTCGTGGGCGTCGGACTTGCCCATCGCCGAGACCCCGATCAGGAAGACCACGGTCATCAGCAACTTCGAGACGACCAGCGTGGCGGTGGCCTCGATCCATCCCCTGCGCCAGCGCTTGGCGACCTCCCAGCCCCCGCCCGAGCCGGCGAACACCGCCAGCGCGACCAGGATCAGGACACCGACCTTGCGGGCGACCATGACGCCCCAGTACAAGAACGCCCCGATCGCGCACCCCAGGCCGACCAGAGCCGGGACCGCCCAGCCCAGGCTGTACATCGCCCCCAGCTCAGTGACCTTGACGACGCGACGGATCGCATCGCCCTCCGAGGTGTTGGCCGCCTGGAACAACCCGGCACTGAGGGCGTCGACCACGGTCACAGCGACCGAGGTGAACGCTACGGCGCAGAAGGAGAACAGGACCCCGGTCATGGTCCCGATCGCAGCCTGCGCGAGGGCGCGCTCGTCCCGGCGCCAGGCAGCGAACATCAACTGGATGCAGAACGTCCCGACCGTCAGCGCGAGCCCGATCGGCAGCAGAAGCTCGTAGTTGGCCCGGAACCAACCGGCGTTCAGATCGATCGCGGTCGTGGCGTTGACGGCCTTGGCCGCCAGGTCGGCCGCGCTGGCGGCAAGCTCACCCGCGGACTTCGCGATCCACGCCCCGATGCCAGCGGTGACGGCGCCGCCGGGGTTGCTGGCGAAGTCGACGGTGTCGCAGACGGTGCCCATCAAGGGCAAGTCGCACACTCCCACAGTGATACCTCCTTAACTCGGGTCGGGGTCAGGGCGCGACGGCAGGCAGGACACCGGCCAGCGCGCACGGGTGGGACGGGCGGCACTGCACCGCGAGGGTGGCGGTCCGGCCCTCGGAGCCCCCGGCGGGGGAGCCGTACCAGCCGATGGACTGCGTGCCGGAGACCGTCACGGCGTAGATGTACGCAGTGGTCAGCGCCCCGGGATTCGCCTGCAGGGCCTGCGTGAACGCAGCCGGGAAGTGGCCCTCGGCCACGTTGGCGGTGGCGAACTGGCCGTTGCCGGCCATCTCCTGCCACAGCGCGGCCGAGGGCACGAGCGCATCGACCGAGGCGGGGTCCGCATACGCGGACTCCTTGGTCAGCCACCCGTGCAGGGCAGCCACGAACTGCGGCTGCGGGTAGGCACGCGTGTCGTACGACCACAGCGCCGCCGCTGCGGCCTTCCCGAACACGATCGGATCGTGCGTCACCGGCGGGACAGGAAGAGCACCACGGTGCCCAGTCGGTGGCGTACCGCTCGGCGACGCTGCCGGAGTGAGACGGGAGGGCGAACTCGGCGTCGCAACAGGGACCTTGGAAGGGGACCTGTCGTCGCGAGTGAGGTAGGCGACCAAGCCCGCGACGGCGACGAGCACCAAAAGGACCATGGTCGCGAGCAGCGCCCGGCTACGCACACGCGATGCGCGGCCACGACCGGAATCGTGGGCGAGGAAACGATTCTGCATGATCAGTGCACCTGCGAACCGAGCGTCGAGAAGAACGCCACCACGCCGTTCGCAGCACCGAGCAGCAGGGCCGCGCCGGCGCAGACCAGCACGCCCTTCTTGCCGTTGGCCTCGGCCTGGTGGCCACCGGAGTGGTGGCCCCAGGCCCACACGCCCGCGCTCACCGCGAGCGCTCCGACCACGGCGATGATGGCGAACAGGTTGACCGAGCCCATCACCTCCTTGAGGACCGGAAGGCCCGGCAGGCCGCCTTCGTTGGGCTTGATGCCGGGGTCGTAGGCGAGCTGAATCGCCTTGTCGGCGAGATACATAGGAACTCCAGGTTGGTTCTGGGCATGCTGAAGCCCGAGCAGGGCGAAGCAGCGATGCAAGGAGAAAAGAAGGGAAGGAGAAGCGGAATCGGTCAGACGACGCGGCGGACCGCCACGATCTGGGAACGCCACGACGCCAGGGACTCGACGGAGACGACCGCCCCGCTGTGCGGCGCGTTGATGATCAATCCGTCGCCCATGTACATCCCGACGTGACCCGGGTTGGCCGCCGTGCCGTCGGACCCGGCGGTGAAGACCAGGTCGCCGGGCTGCAGGGCGTCCACCGAGACAGGTTTGCCTTCGGTGACCTGCGTGAACGTCGTCCGAGTCAACGTGACCCCGGCCGCCTTGTACGCCTGCTGCATCAGTGACGAGCAGTCGCAGCGCCCCATCGGGTCCACCCCATGGGAGTTGGTACAGCTGCCGCCCCACTGGTACGGGGTGCCGAGCTGGCCCATCGCCCACCGGATCGCCGTCTGCACCTGCGGCGGAGAGCTCGCCGGGATCGCGTACCCGGCCGGTGCCGCGCCGGCCGGGATCGTGCCGAAGCCCGATCCATCCCCGCCACTCGAACAACCATCAGCGGCGCTGGGAGGAGCAGCGCTGATGCCACCGGAACCCGAGGGGGACGGGCTCGGCGCGGCTCCGGCCGCTGGTGCCAAGAGCGGGGCGATGGCCTTCTGCAAGGCTGTCGCCAAGGGTTCCCACTTGGCGTAGGCGTCTGGGAACCCGGACTGTTGTACCGCCTGCGCGGCTTGGGTGACGGTCATCGACTGCCACCCGGAGACCTTCTCCAACGCGGTGTAGAACGCGGTGCTGGCATGCACTGGGTCCAGGATCTCGCTGGCCGTCCCCCAACCCTGGGAAGGCCGCTGCTGGAACAGGCCCAGCGAATCACGGTCCCCGTAGGGCAGGTTCCGAAGGCCGCTCTCCTGCAAGGCGGTCGCCAGCGCCACGATCTGGCCCCGGGCCGGGATGCTCATCGCGACGCCGGTGGCCGCGATGGTCTTCGCATTGGGCACCTGCTCGGCCGGGTCGTCCAGACCGGGCACCGAGACCGTCCCCTTGCCGCCTTCTTCCAGGATCGCCTTCACCTGAGTGGCGACGGCTGCGGTATCCACAGCCGTTGTACCACCAGTCGAGCAGGTGGCCGAAGCAGTGGCGGCACCTACGGCGAGGATCGGAACCGCCAGCAGCAGCGGACCGCACGCGAAGAGGCCGACGGCGGCTCCCGCGGTCTTCTTCACGGCCGTCGCCACTGCTGGGAAGAGACGAGTCGGCGGTGCGGGATCGGGTCGGGGCGTGGGTGCATCAGGGCGTGCTGCATCGCAGCGGCTCCTCGCGGGTTCGTAGGAGGCGCGGCGCCGACCTCTCGTGCAAAGCCGTCGGCACCGCGCCGATGTGAATCCGCCCCTCAGGGCGGGCCCGGGTCAGGGGAGTTGGTAGCTCCCGGACGCCGGTCTCGGGTCACGCGCGGCAGCCGGCCGCGCTCGTAATCTCAGGCGATACACCGGATCTCCTCACGGCGTCGAGAATCGATTCAGCAACGTGCCATCTCCGCCGCCCAATTGGACAGGGTGGCATGGATAAGCACAGGTCAACTGGGGTGGAGCGAGGCTCCGTCCCGGTGACATGGCGAGACAGTAGACCGGGAATCCGGCCGCACCAAACGGCTGCCGAACCAGGGCTCCGAGCGCGCCGTGGTCCGTTAGGTGCGGCCGGAAAGCGCGGCTAACCTCCGGCGCAACCCCACTCCGAGTGACCGCTGTTGAGCGTCGCGGAGAGCGGGCTCAGACTCGCCGTGCCCTGAAAGAGGCCCCGCACATGAGCTACACGCTGCACCGAGGCGACGCCCTCACCGTGCTGAAGACCCTCCCCGACGAGAGCGTCAACGCCGTCATCACCGACCCGCCCTACAACTCCGGCGGACGCACCAGCTCGGACCGCACTAGCCGAACTGCGCGCGCCAAGTACGTCACCAGCGGATCCGCCCACGACCTGCAGAACTTCCCCGGCGAGAACCGCGACCAGCGCTCCTACCGAAGCTGGCTCACCGAACTGCTCACCGAGGCCTACCGGGCATCCACCGAGCACTCCGTCGCCATGGTCTTCACGGACTGGCGCCAGGAACCCACCACGTCCGACGCCCTGCAGATGGCGGGCTGGACCTGGCAGGGCACGATCCCGTGGATCAAGCCCGCCAGCCGACCCCGCAAGGGCGGCTTCAAGCAGTCCGCCGAGCTCATCACCTGGGGCGTCAAGGGCACCCTCAACAAGGACCGGGACATCTACCTGCCCGGCCACTTCATCGCCTCCCAGCCCCGCAAGGACCGCGTCCACATCACCCAGAAGCCAGTCGAGATCATGCAGCAACTTGTCCAGATCTGCCCCGAAGGCGGCACCGTGCTCGACCCCTTCACCGGATCCGGCTCCACGGGAGTCGCCGCCCTGCGCGAAGGCCGGCAGTTCGTCGGAGCCGAACTCTCGTCGCACTACGCCGCCGTCGCCGAGCGAAGGCTCCAGGCGGAACTGAGCCAGAAGGACTTCGTCCTGGCCGGACCGGAGGCGTGAGCATGAGAACGAGCAGACCAGGCAGACGGACCGCAGACATGACAGGGCGGCTGGTGCATCGAGAAGCCGATGCGCCAGCCGCCCTTCCTCTTGCGTCAGGCAGCCTCGAACGCCCGCCTGATCAGTGGTCCGGCCTTCTCCAGGTCCGCGGCCGAGGAGATGCGGACCTCCAGGTCGCCCGTGCCGAGGTGGCCGGTGCCGCGCATATCGCGGGAGAAACCCTCCTCCAGCGCGACCGTGTCCGGGTCCAGCCGGAGGTAGACGAGGATCGCCTCGTGCTTCGGACGGAAGATCACTGAGGCGAGGTTCACCATCCGGCGGTAGGCGATGTAGTGCCGGAGCGGAGCCACCTCCACCTCGCCCCACGCGGTGAGCGCCTCGTCCAACTCGGCGTACAGGTCCCGCAGACACTCCGGGACGAGACTAGGGCCCGCCGGCGTGGAAGTCGCCGGGGCCGTCGGCGGGCTCGTGACCGCGGCGTCCCGCTCCCTGGTCCGCCGGGCCGAGGGAGTGTTCGCCGAGCCGGGCGAGGAGTCCACCAGCAGCAGGCTCAGCAAGCCGCCCTCGAAGACGCGGTAGCGCACCAGGTCGATGCGCTCGGGCAGCCGCTGTACGGCCACGCGATCGTGGTGGGAGAAGCTGGCCGCGATGCAGATCATCCGCGGGCGGCGCCAGTCGATGGTCTCAGCTGCCTCTGGCCCCAGCATCTTCCGGACGAGCGCCTCGACTTCGTGGTGTGCGGAGTCCAGCCAGGACAGATAGGAGACGGCTTGCGACATCACCCCGTTGCCCGACCCCTTCTTGTACTCGATCACCACCGGGCTGCCGTTCTCGTCCAGCCCCAAGGTGTCGATCCGCCCCCGGTGCCACGGCCCCGTCGGGTACTCCGACGCCAGGAACCGGATGCTGAGCATCGCCTCCAGGCCAGCCTCGACCCGCCGCTGCAATTCCATCTCCAGCGCGACCGTCGAACCGGGCAGCTCGACGTCCCGCCCGTCCGCGTCCCGCCGGAACAACATGAGCTCGGCCACCAGCGCCCCCTCCTGTGATCTCTGCAAGAGAACCAATCAGCGGGAGGCTTTGGGTATTCCTCATCCGTTCAGCCGACACAGCTCTTTCGCCAGCTCCCAGGGCTGCGTACCCGCATGCCAGGGATGTTGCCGACGACATGAGGGGGCGAAGCGTTACCGCGCGCTGCGGGCTTCGCCGGGCAGGTACGGGAGCTGACCTATGCCCTGGAGAAGAGGGTTCAGCTCCCCATCGTCTATCTACCCAGGTTGGCGAGTGGTGAGGTCCATCCAGGTGCCCCGACACCGCGACCACCCGAAAGCCGCTGGTCATCGAGCTACAGACCGGTTCACCACCACGCTCTCAGTGTTGGTGGCAGCAAGGTAGACCAGGCGCAGTAGCACGAGAGATCATCCTGCTGCCCTCTCCCGCCGCCGAACAGCCGACCGGGCAATGACCGGTACCCAGCGATCACGGCCTTGACCTGGCCGGACGATTTGTCGGCACCCCAGATCCGATCATGTGGACTAGAGTTTCCACGTTGGCATCGTGCTTTTGGGAGGGAGTCGGCATGGAGCCTCGCAAGGAGACTCGTGTATCGGCCTACGCGCTCGCCGTGAATGATGGTCAGCTTTTGCTGACCCGCTTGTCGGACGCTTCGCCGATCTTCACGCCAGGTCTGTGGCATCTGCCCGGCGGTGGGATCGACCCGGGCGAGCAGCCTGAGGCGGCGCTGGCTCGTGAGCTTCAGGAGGAAGCGGGACTGGAGCTCGTCGATGCCCGGTTGGTGGCCGCGCACGCGTACGCTGTCCGCAGGAACGGGGTGGACTGGCATCTGGTCGCCCTGTTCTATACCGTCGACCTCAAGTCTGACGCGCCGACAGTCGTCGAGGTTGGCGGATCCACTGCCGACGTGGACTGGTTCCCGCTGGCAGCCCTGCAGGAGTCGGCTCTCTCTCCTGCGGCCATCGACGGGCTTCGGCTCCTGAGGGCTGGAGCAACTTCACCGCAGTGAGCCAGTCCGCGCAATGCGACCTGGACGCGTGAGCGCCGCCGGCCCCACGGGCCGGCGGCGCTCACGCGTTCGGATGTCTAGCGGGTTGACACCGCTACAGCAGGCTCCGGCTGGGCGTGGTCCGCGGCCATCGCTGTGATGGGGTAGGCCGCGGCAGCCGCGAGCAGCATGACGATTCCCAGACACACCCATCCGGAGGCGCCCCAGCTGAGACAGAGGGCGCCGGTGATGCTCGGCGACACGACCCGCCCGAGCCCTGTCCCCGTCGAATACAGGCCCATGTACTGGCCCTGGGCCTCTGCCGGCGCCAAGCTGAAGCTGAGTTCGTAGCAGGCCGCCGTGCTCAGCAGTTCACCGAGCGTGTAGACGGTGGCAGCGAGCAGGAGCACCACCGTGGCGGCAGCGGCGGGGAGGTGTGCCGCGCCGGCGATGGCAATGAAGCTCAGGAGAAACGCGAGGCCCGACCGCACCAGGGCCTTGGCCGCCCCACGGGGACTGTCCACGCCGCGTGCAGCCCGGACTTGGAGCACCGCAGCCATACAGGTGTTGATCCCGATCATCACGCTGATCATCCAGCGTGGCGCGTGGGTGTGATCGGCGATCCATAGTGGCAGGACCAGGGTGAGCACGGGAATCTGCAGGTATTGGACCACGGCGATCGCTGTGAATCCGAGGTATCTGCGGTCCCGCAGCGCCTGCCAGTTGCCGATGTTCCCCTTCGGCGGGACCGGCGGGATCACCGGAAGCCTGAGCGTCATGACCGCGCACAGCCCGAACGAGGCCGCATTGCCCAGCACCATCAGGGCGTACACGTCCTTGTTGCTCTGGCTCACCGAGATACCTGCCAGCGCCGCCCCCAGCATCAGCCCGAGGTTGCTCACGGAGCGGAGTTGGGCGCGCAGCGTCGTGGCGTGATCCTGGGCCACCGCACGGATCAGCGGACCGCGCGCCGACGCGTTGGCCGAGGAGCCGAGGGAGACGAGCATGGTCGCAACGACGAACTCCCAGAACGAGTGGACCAGGATCTGCCCGGCCATCGCCAGCGTCTGCACGGCGAAAGTCGTCAGCATGATGCCGCGCGGTCCCCGCCGGTCCGCCAGGCGGCCGACGGGCATGCCGGATGCCAGCCCGATCAGGCCGCCGACCGAGAGTCCGATGCCGACCTTGGCCGCGGACAGTCCCACGTAGTCGACGAAGAACAACGCACTGGTCGTGACGTACATGCCGGTGCCGATCGCACTGATCAGGCTCATCCAGAAGAAGGTGCGCCCGGCTCCCGCAGCCGGGAGGTAGTGGCGGAACCACCCGCGGAGACCGGAGTCCAGCGATCGGCCGCCGCTCACTTGGTGGATCCGACGGGCTCAACCTCGACAGCATTGAGGAACCAATCGACGAGCTTGATGATGCGGTCGCGCACCTCGTCGGCGTCTCGGCCGCTGACCAGGGCACGGGCAGCCCTTGCGCTGGAGGCACGAGAGACATCGGGCGCCGTGCCGCCGGCCTTCTGGTATACGTCCGCGGCCACACAGCCCGGCATCGCCAGCAGGTCCTCCTTCGTCGGCATACGCAAGATGCGGCCGGGTGGCGTGGGCAGGTGCACGAAGCCGCAGGTGCCCTCGCGGACGGTCACAGCGATCGGTTCTTCGATGTGGCAGACAGCGCGAGCCCACTCCTCGACCAGCACGACGCCGTACTTCCATTCGACCGCTTCGCGGATCATTCCGCCGCCGATACGACCGCCACACTCGCTGAACACGAGTTCCTCACCGCGTTCGAACGCCTCCAAGTGGAAACTGCCGTCGCGGTGTCCGAGTGCGTTCAGCGAGGCGTGCACCAGGTCATGAGCGCGGGCGTAGAGGCCGGACTCGTGCTGGGGATCGAGGTGGACGGACGCGATGAACGCCCCATCCTTGATGGAGATCACGTTGTGCAGGTACCGGCCGATGCTCAAGAAGGTGACTGTGCCGTCCTTGACCACGCCGTCGATGTGGATCTCGGTGCCTTCGATCAGCTCCTCGATCAGCCAGGGGCCGGTGGATCCGATCCTTTCGGAGAGCTCGTCGAACTGCGCATGGCTACGGACCAGATGTGTGTCTTGTGAGCCGCCGCCATCCAGCGGCTTGATGACGCAGGGCTCGAAATCGTCGCCGGGTGTGAACTCACTGAGTTGGTCGGCAACACGGCTGCGGGCGGTAGTGATCCCTGCCTCACGGACAATGATCTTCTGCAACTGCTTGTCGCGGAGCGCCAGGGCGACCTGCACAGACATGCCTTCAGTACCACCGAGTTGAGCCAGGACGCTCGCGGCGATTACGGCCCGCTCGCGCTGACTGTAGATGGCCTGGAAGTCCTCGGGGCGAAGGCCATGGCGGGCGAGGGCCGAGAGAAGCTCGCCGATGTCGTCGGTCTCCGAGACGACGATGACGTCGTCGCGTGACACCTCGGCATGCAGTGTGCTGAGGTCGCTCGGGGTGACGATGTTGATCGCTCGGAAGCTGAGGCGCTGCATGGCCAGAGCAGCCGAGTAGAAGCGCCCCACAAGCAATACGGCAGGATCGGTCTGACTGGTGCTCAAGATGGTGCCTTTCGGACGGAGGTGGGGAACGGATCCGCCCCGGGGTTCGGGCGGTGGTCAGACCGAGGTCAGCAATTGCTCCAGCTGAGACTGTTCGGAGGCGGTGGAGGACCAGGCCGTGGCGCTTTGCGTGTGGTCAGTGCGGTACTCGTCCCGGCCCACGATCGCGTTGAGGATCTTCGCGCTGCGCCAGGACGCCAGGCTGAGGTTGGGGTCGGCGATGCCGTGGGAGCGCTCGGCAAGGTTCTGGACGAAGATCCGCAAGCCACTCGGGCCGTCCCAGTCGAGCGAGTAGTCGGGCTGGACGCGGAGTTCACCCGACGTGTCGACGATGCGGTCGCGGATCGGGTCGAGGTAGCTCGGCAGTGCACTGCGGTATCCGGTGCAGAACACGACGACGTCAGCGGCGCATTCCTCTCGGGCGTCGCGGTCCAGGTCGTGGATGCCCACGACGTAGTGGCCGTTCTCGCGGCGCAGGTCGGTGGCTCGACGGCACGGTGCCAACCGGTGAGCTACAGCGCCGCCGTTCACTGTGTCGAGCTGGTAGAGCCGCTGGTAGATCTTCCTCAGCAGCGACTCCGAGACGCCGTCACTCGCCAGGCGCTGGTGCCCGAGCAGGAACTCACGGCGTTCCGGGCTGAGGTTGTAGAAGTGCTCGACGTAATCCGGTGCGAACCACTCGTTGGTGAAAGGGGAGTCGTCGATCGGTTGGAAGCCGACCCGGCCGGAGATCCAGGTCACAGCGCTCGGCATGCCGCCCTCGCCGCTCAGCGCGTAGTTGACGACCTCTGCGCCACTCTGCCCGGCACCGACGACGAGAAGCCGCCGACCCGCGAGTGCAGGGCGCACGGTGAGCAGGTCACTGCCATGTAGCAGGTCGCGGCCGCGATGCGGCTCGGCGAAATCGGGAAGCGACGGCTCGCGGCCGGAGGCGAGGACGAGGGTGTCGGTGACGGACCGTTCTCCGTCCACACAGACGACTTCGAAGCGGTCGCCGTTCACGGTGACCTCGTCGACACGCCGGTTCCAGCGGAGCGTGGGCAGTTGCTCCGCGACCCAGCGGTAGTACTGCTCAAACTCCTGGCGTGAGCAGCTGAGGCCGTTGGCCACCAGGGAACGGTAGGCGCGGCCTTCGCTCACCAGGAAGTTGAGGAAGGTGAAGGGGTTGGTCGGGTCCACCAGGCTTACCAGGTCCTTGAGGACCGAGACCTGCAAATGCGCCTCGGGCAGCATCAGCCCCGGATGCCACGAGAAGCCGGGCTTCGGGTCGTAGAAGCGAGGCCGAAGCGAGGGGACGGGTGCGGCGAGCGCGGCCAGACTTAGGTTAGCCGGGCCGATGCCGACCCCGACGAAGTCGAACTCGTACATGAGGGTTTTCCGTTCTGGACGAAGATGGCGTTGCGGCGTGGTCGGGCCGACTCAGCGCGCAGCGAGTCGTTCGGCGATCAAGGGGTGGGCCCTCAGCGTGTCGAGGCCCCGGCGCAGGTTCGCCTCGAGTCCGGTGTCGTCGACGCGGTGGTGCAGCCAACCCCAGCTCTCGGCGTACTCGCGGAAGAGCTTCGCCGTCTCCTCCTGCAGCAGTCGGAACGACTCCTCGCTCCGCTCGCCGGCCGCACCGAAGTCCTCGAGAGCACCGATCGCCCCGTTCTGCGCCGTGCGCCAGCGGTAGGCGTACGCCGCCGGGCCGTCGACGAGGATGCCGACATCTGGGATGAGCAACTGGGAACCGAAGACAGCGTCGAGGGCGCCACGCAGGACGCGGGAGAGGTCAGCGACCGCCGCAGCGGAGGGCTCGGTCGGCCGCGCCTCGTGGGCAAGCCGGTCCGCGACCGCCAGCTCCTTGAGCACGTGCTTGAGCGGATACGACTCCTGGACGACGACGGCCCCCCGGTCCAGAGCGGGCTTTATAACCTCGGCGGCGAGGATGACGTTGCCGGAGAGTTCCACGAACGCGGCTGCCAGCGCCCCCGCCGCCCGGTTGCCGTCCACGGGCGCGGACGCGAGGTCGGCCTCGCATCCGAGCGACTCCCACATGTCGTAACCGCGCGGGATCTCTACGGCGCGGCCCTCACGTCGACCCGCGCCGTAGAGGGCACGGAAGGACTCGAGCCACAGTTGCTGCAGAGGCACCGCGGGCCACGGCTCCGAGGTGGAACTGAGCGCGGAGCGCCAGCTGACCGAGACAACCTCGTGCCCGGCGGCCTTGAGTTCCTCCTCGAAGGCACGGCACAGCGTGCTCTTGCCGATTCCGTCGATACCGAGGAATGCGACGGAGAATCCTGATGTCATGTCACAGCGTCCTTTCGTGGCGGGTACTGGGGCTACCGCTCGGCGTTGAGACGGTCGAGGATCTCGTCCTGGAAGCAGTTCAGGCCGGAGATCTCGGAGTTCTCGATCGCTTTGCGCAGAGAGCGGGCGGCGGCTTGCCGTTCAAGTGCCGTGCACAACGCCTGGGCGACGATCAGCTCGTAATCGAGCGGCTTGGCCGGGTCGATCGAGCAGGCGTAGGTGATGTCGTCGACGTCCGCGAAGCGGAGGCGGTCCAGGGAGCCGACGCGGGGGAAGTCCGTCAATTCGTCGGGGTGTACGAAGAAGCGCGCCTCGAGGCAGTGGATCGTTCGGTCGACCGCGACCGTGGACGGGTCGATGGCTTCGCCGCGTGCGATGCGCGTCTGCAGGTCCACCAGGTCGAGCCCGGTCTGGGCCTCGGACATCTGGTAGGCAAGCGGGAGCCGGCCGTTGACTTCGAGGAAGTAGTACCGGTCCTCGTCCACGATGAACTCGACCGTCATCACGTTCTTCAGGCCGATCTCGCGGGCGACGCGGACCGCGTCCGCGCGCATCCGGTCGAGCATGTCCGGCTCGATGCCCGCAACCGGGGAAGCCTCTAGTAGTTTGAGCCCGCTGACGCTGAGCAGACTCTCGCGCTCGCCGAGCTCGATGACCTCTCCGCGCTCGGTGATCGCGAGGCAGATCCCGATCACGCGGTTGTGCGGTAGGAACTCCTCGACATACCAGTGGGTCGCGGGGCTCGCCTCGACGACGCGCCGCGCCTGGTCCTCGGTGTGGGCGATCCGCACGGCCTGGCCTCCGTAACCGTGCTCGGGCTTGAGGATCACCGGGAGCCCGAGCCGCTGGACGCAGGCGAGCGTCTCTGCGACGCCGACGGCCGAAGCATGCGCGAGCACCGGCACACCGATGCGGGCTGCAGTGGCGATGGCTTCCGCCTTGCTCCCGGCCAGACGAAGTGCGGCGGAACTTGGCCCCACGAAGCGGATACCCGCCGCTTCTAGACCGGCGACGAAGTCGGCGTTCTCCGCGAGCGAGCCGTAGCCGGGGTAGACGACGTCGACTCCGGCCAGCAGCGCAGCCCCGAGCATGCGCCGCGGTGAGTCGTACGTGTCAGGCAGTCCCCAGCCGGGCACGTCGACCCGGTTGTCCGCAGACCGGACGTGTCCGCTCTGCAGGTCGGTCTCCGCCGCCACGGCGGTAGTGGTGGCACCGAGCGCGCGCAGAGTCTTGGCGGCGCGTACCGCGATGGCGGCGCGGTTCGCGATGAGTACGTGTGGCATGGTTCGGCCCTTGTCAGTTCTCTGGGGTCAGGTTGGACGGCGCCGGACCGGCGAGCCGCGTGGCAGCGTGAAGCCGCGTCAACTCGTCGGCGCAGGCAGCGGCGATCTCGCGGACGGACTCCTCCGTATCGACGTCGGCGCTGAAACTCCACTTCAGGCTCAGCCGGTAGTCCACCGTCTCGGCGTGCACCTTGATGCGGTAAGGCTGGGTGCGGTCGGGGGTCATCTCCGTGCCGATCTCACCGGACATGACGCGCAGCGGCGGCGTCGTCGACAGGTCCCGCATGCGACTGCCCAGGTAGTTCAGGTACACCTCAGGGGAGCCGAGTGCAGCTGTCTGTCGGCGCACGGCCGGGTCCGTGTGGAGGTATAGCAGCGCGCCCCACGTCGATTCGAGCTGCCGAGTCCGCCGGATCTGGCCAAGGAGTCGATCGTGCGTCGACTCGGTCGAGGCGGTGCCCGCGACGTCGACGACATACGGCGCGATGCTGTTCAGCCAGCCGACGGTCCCGGCGAAGCCTTCCGCGCCAGCGAGATCCTCGCGTCCGTGTCGGCACACAGCGACGGCGGCCGCAGGCGTTCCGCAGGCTGCGGCGACCGCCGTGCCCAGGGCGGCGATCAGCAGTTCTTCAGTCACCACCGTGTCCACCGCCTCGCCGAATTCAACGGTGGTCTCGAAGGAGGAGACGTGCGCGACATGCATGCTCCCGTCCGGACGCGCGGCCGGCAGACCTCCCGTGTGTGCCCAGGGCCGGTCGGTCCAGAAGCGCCTGAACATGTCGGAGAGCGGACCGTTGACCACTGCTTGGAGCGAGGCGGTATGGGCCTGCCAGGGAGGCGGGGCCGCGGTGGTCTCCAGAAACCCGTCCGAGGGCGCCGCGTAGTACGCGGCGACCTCCCTGGCGATCACCTTGAGCGAGACGCCGTCGGCGACCATGTGGTGTAGGACCACGAGCACCTGCTCCGGGTGCCGCCCACCGTAACCGAAGCGTGCGGCCGCCCAAACCGGCCCGTCACTCAGGCTGAGGGAACGTTGGAGGCTCTCGGCGATGCCCGCCTGAGTCTCGCGCTGTTCCTCCTCCCCGAGATCGCCCAGCTCGTGCCAGCTGAGCGGAACCTCCGGCGCCGCCGCAGTGCTGTGCTTCCGCAGAGCCTGGCCCGGCAGGCGCAGACGCAGTGCCGGGTGTCGCCCGGAGACGTGCGCGAGCGCTGCTGCGAGTCGGGCGCGGTCCAGCGGTCGGTCCGACTCGAAGAGCAGGCTGACGTTGTAGTGGTCGCGGTCCGCGTAGTCCCACTCGAGGAAGCGCTGCTGGGCCGGCGACAGAGGGGCGTCGGGCCGTCCCGGGTCCGGATCAGCGGGCTCCGACGGCTCGACGGCCTGGGCGGCGGCGGCGATAGCGGCGAAGGTCCGGGCGGTATAGACGTCACGCGTCCGCAGCCGCAGACCACTCTCCCGGGCGCGGGCTACCAGGTCCATCGCGGCGAGGCTGTCACCGCCCCGGTCGAAGAAGTCGTCGTCGGGCGCGGCTTCCGCGACGCCGAGCACCGCGCGCCACACAGCGGCGAAGCTGGGTCCTACCGCAGGCCTGGCGGACAGTCGGCTGAGCGCGAGTCGGTCGGTCTTCCCGTTGGGGCTCAGCGGGATCTCCTCCACGATCACCACCCGGGACGGACGTGCGTAGGGCGGCAGTCGCTCGGCCAGGTAGGCGGCGAGCTCGTCCGTCGTGGTTGCTGCGGGTGGTTCCAGAGTCACGATGGCGTTCAGGCGTGCCGCGTGCCGGGTGCGCTCGACCACCACGGCCGCGGACCGCACGTCCGGGTGCCGCCGGAGCTGCTCCTCTATCTCGCCCGGTTCCACCCGGTGGCCGCGGATCTTCACCTGGTCGTCGATCCGGCCCTCGTAGACGTATCGGCCATCCGCCCGCCGACGGGCAAGGTCGCCGGTGCGGTAGAGCCGCTGCCCTGGTCGGAAGGGGTCCTGGACGAACCGCTGGGCGGTCAGGTCAGGCCTGGCGTGGTATCCCGTCGCGAGTCCCGCGCCGCCAATATGGAGTTCTCCCACCTCTCCTTCTGCGCACCGCCGCGCGCCGACGAGGAGTTCCACGACCGTGCCGGACACCGGCCGGCCGATGGTGATCTCAGGGCCGGTAACCGGTTCGGACAAGGAGTAGATCGACGTCTCGGTGGGGCCGTATATGTTCCAGACCGCGCCCGCCGGACGCAGCGACCCGGCGATGGACGGCGTGAGCGCCTCCCCACCGGAAACGATCTTGAGGTTCGAGGTCGGTCGCCAGCCGAGCGCCGCCAAGGCGCCGAACATCGACGGCGTCCCCATGAGAAACGTGGCTCCGCTGTAGGTGAGTTCGGGTTCGAGCAGGTCGGCGTCGAGGGCGACGGCACGCTCCGCGATGCGTACTCGACCACCGCAGCTCAGCGGGAGCAGCAGCTCCAACTGGGCGAAGTCGAAGGAGAACGAGGCCAGGGCCAGTACTGCGTCAGCCGGTGTGAAGCCGAAGTAGCTCCGGCTGTGGCGCAGGATGTTGCAGATGCCGCGATGGGCCAGGACAGCGCCCTTCGGTGTGCCGGTCGAGCCCGACGTGTAGATCAGGCAAGCAGCGTCCTCGGGCGACCGACGCGACCGGAGTCGGCCCGCGGTCACGGTTGCCGTCGCTGCCTTGCGGACGCAGACGACGGTATGCGTGCCGGCCGGCGGCATCGCGCCCTGACCGTCGCCGTCTATCAGGATCGCGCGGAGCCCCGCGTCGTGGGTCATGAAGCGAAGGCGCTCGGCCGGATATTCGGGGTCGAGTGGCACGTAGGCGGACCCGAGTTGCAGGATCGCCAGCAACGCGGCGGTCAGGAACCGGGTGCGGCCCAGCAGGATTCCGACCCGCTCTCCGGGACCGACCCCCGCGTCCGCCAGCTCGGAGGCGATGGCGTCCGCACGCTCCATCAGCTCCTGATATGTCCAGGCCCCTTCGGCGTCCTCAACGGCGGTGCGGTCCGGCGCGCGGTGGGCAGCGGCCCGCACCATCTCATCCACGAACTCCGTCTCGGCGGAGAATGCGGCGACGTACATCGCGAGTTCCGTCTCCATGCTCTCGGCTATCGATTCCGCACGCTTGAGCCCGTGCCGCTCGTCGGCGAAGACCCGGTGGGCCCGTACTGCCCCGGGGGGTGCGGCCGCAATGAACCTCTCGGCCTGGCCCGGCGGGCAGATGGGATCGTTCTCGCCCTGGAACAGCACGAACTCCGCGGCGGTGCCCCCCTGCGCGCGCTCGGCCGGAGAACGGGCCTCGTAGATCCGGCGTGACTCCGGCCAGGGGCCGATCAGGGCGTCGGGGTAGTGGGCTTCGAATCCGTCGGTCTGCGATTCGCGCCAGAGCACGGGATCGAGCAGCGGGTAGTAGAGGGCCGCGCACCGGTAGACCGACGAATCGGTGATCGAGGACGCGGCGGTCCAGCCACCCGCGCTCTTGCCACGGATCGCCAGACGTGAGCCGTCCGCCGAGCCCTCCTCTACGAGGGCCCGGGCCACGGTGGCGCAGTCGGCCACGTCGGCCACGCCCCACGCGCCGCGGAGCCGCTCGCGGTACCACCTACCGAATCCTGTCGAGCCACGGTAGTTCACCGCGACCACGCCGATCCCACGGCTGGTGAAGTACGCGATCTCGAGGTCGTAGACCGCCGGAACGCGGGCCGTGGGTCCGCTGTGGGCGAGGACGACGTAGGGAGGCAGCTGCCCGGGAGGGCCGGTGTAGTCCGGGTTACGCGGCGGGAACTGGACCGCGTGCACCGGCTCTCCGCCTTCCGAAGCGAAGGTCCGGGAGCGGGGCTCGGGCAGGAACTCCGGATCGACGCGCACCCGGTCCGTAGAGACCTGTTGCCAACGGCCCGTCGCCACGTCAACGAGAACCGCGGCGTAGTCGGCGGTAGGTGAGGCCGCGACGGCGAGCACGCGCTCGCCGTCGGAGTCGAGCAGCGGAGCCCAGTCCGTGTGCGGCGACGCGATGGTGCTGAGTTCGCCGCTCGCGGTGTCGAGCACGGACAGTCGGGTGCGGTCGGTGCCGTGGATCACCGCCAGTCGCCCGCCCGGCAGCGATTTGCACCAGGTGAGCCCGAGTTTGCTCAGCGGTCCGCCGAACTCCTCCTCCCGTGGGCACACGGGATGGCACTGGCCGTCCTCCAAATCGACCCGGTGGATGTTCCACCAGCCCGACTCGTCGCTGACCACGTACAAGGACCCGTCGTCGGTCCACTGCACCTGGGCGATGGACCGCTCGGCCGGTCCGGCTACCGCGCGGACACCACAGAGGGTCCCGTCGGGCTCCACCCGGGCAATGTAGACCCCACTGCGGTCCCACGGCATCGCCGGGTGGTCCCAACCGATCCACGCCATGTGCCGACCGTCGGCGGACAGACGTGGACCCGTGACGAAGTCGGTGCCCTCAGCCACACTGCGAACCCGGGCGGGGTCCGCGACCGCGGACCCGTCCAGCGGAACGGCCGCGATCGAGCGCTTGGTGGGAACACCAGGGCGTGTGTGCTCGCGCATGCACCAGACGACCTGTGCGGCGGAACGACTCCTCTCCGCGACATCGGCGCACAGGACGAGGTCCGCGTACGCGTACTCGTCGCCGTCGGTGGACACGGCGGTGAGCGCCGACGGAGCCTCGCCGGACTCCGGCTCGAACCGGTAGAGCCGTTGATCGGAGGCGTTCACGAACACCACTAGTGGCCCGTTCCCACCGGTCACGGCGGCCCAAGCGCGGCCGCCGTACTCCAACGCCCTGCTGCGCACACTCCACGGTGGGGGCAGCACACTGGCGGCGGCCCCGTCGTCGGCGGCACGACGCATCAGTGTCGTGCGGCCGTTCTCGCGGGGCAGCCGCTCCGTCCACCAGGCCTCCCCGCCGACGAAGCCCGGCCAGTTCGGTGCGCTGTCGGCGTTCGCGACCTCGTCCGCAGACACTGGGGACGGCCACGTGCCGAACGGGGCCGTGCGCGGCACGGCAGCCAGCTGTGCAGGGCTGGTCACAGGATGCCGCCCAGCGCGTCGAGAACGGTCGGCGCGTGCAGGCCCACTGGATTGTTGTCCGCGCGCGCGGTGGCGCCGATCCCCGCCTCCACACAGCCCGGGAGATCCTGCCGGGTCAGTCCGTAGTCGCGCAGTTGGGCGGACCAGCCGAGAACGACCAGGAGTTTGCCGAGGCCCTCGGGGATCTCGTCCGGGGAGAGGTCGAACACCTCGGCCACATGGCCGAGCTGCTCCTCGACGTGGTCCGTCCCGCGTTCGTCGATACAACGACCGGCGACGTTGTCGCGGTTGTAGGCGTAGAGCCACTGAAGGTTGAGCAAGCACGCCACCCCGTGGGGGACACCGAAACGGCGAGTGAGGTGGTACGCGAAGGCATGCGCGGCGGTGGTCCGGGAGACGTTGATGGCCCGTCCGGCCTCGAGCGCCGCTGACGCGAGTTCCTCCCGCACTCGCAGCGACGGATCGAGCAGACCCGTCTTGAGCAGCGGGACGAGCGTGCGCAACGCGAGCCGCGCTGCGGCGCGCGACGCCCCGGTGGATCGGCGCGCCCACAACGACTCCACCGCGTGGCACAGCGCGTCCATGGCGCAGCTCGACGTCACGTCCTGCGGACAGGTCGTCGCAAGGCCGGGGTCCACCACGGCGCTGGTCGCGGCCGCCAGCTCGTGGTCGAATGAGAGCTTGCGGTTTCCGTCGAACACCGTCGCAAAACGGGTGACCTCGCTGCCGGTGCCAGCTGTGGTCGGAACGAGGACGAGTTGCTCGACGTTGCTGGTGAGGTCCTCGGTCGGCGCGCGGAGCTCGTCGAGCGCGGCGGTGCGCTCGGTCGGCAGGCACCGGACGAGCTTGGCGACATCCATGGCGCTGCCTCCCCCCAGCCCCACGATCGTCGTCGGCAGCCACGTGTCCCGCACGGCGCAGCCGCGGAGCACGTCGTCGAGATCGGGATTGGGCCGGAACTCGGAGAACACCCGCACGGCAGGGTTGGCAGACCAGTGGCCGAGGCCGGCCCGCTCGAGTGCCCGGGGGCTCGCGACGAGCAGAACGCGGGCGTCTGGTGCGGCCCTGACCGTCTGTTCGAGCAGTGCGACACTCCCGCTGCCGAAGACGAGGCGGTCGTGGGTCGTCCCGGTCATGACGGGCCACCGCAGCGGCGGATCCGGGTGGCGAAGCCGCCACGGATCTGATCGGTGGTCATCGCTGCGGTCGCTCGGGAGAATTCCGAGGCTCCGCCCCGGCTCACCGGCACGGTCAAGAAGTGCGGGCCCGGATGCGTCAGCGCATGGTCCAGGGCGACCACCAGTTCGTCGGTCGATCGGCACGTCTGCGTGTGCGCGTATCCGGCGGCGCGGGCGACCGCGGTGAAGTCCGTGGTGCCAGCCGTCGTGGCCTGGCCGCCGGTCGACTCGTACGATCCGTTGTCGAAGACGATGTGCACCAGGTTGGCGGGCAGCGTGGCTCCGACGCTCGAGAGCGTGCCCAAATGCATGATCGCCGCCCCGTCGCCGTCGAGCACGACCACGGGCGTGTCCCGCTCAGTGAGCGCCACGCCGAGCCCGAACGCCGCAGCGTGACCCATCGAGCCCTGCATGTAGAAGTGATCCTTCGAACCCGTGACCCCGAACAGTTCACGGGAGGTGTATCCAGTCGTGGAGACCACTGCGGCCTGGGTGAGCAGGTGCTCGACTGCGCGCAGCGACCCGGTCCTGGAGGGTCGGTCGTCCGTGCCCTCCGGAGCCCCGCCGCACTTCTCCACCGCGCCCTTTTGGACGAGGATGAACACGCTGCGGCCGGCGGCCAGGTGCACGTCCGCTTCGTCGAGGGCCGGGTCGATGCTCTCCGCGTCGGCGGCGACTGTAATGTGCGGGACGCCGACGGCATCGAGGATCGCGTGCGTCGACGTACCCATGACGCGGTGCTGGGGCTCGTCCTGCGAGGGGTCCGGCCAGCCGCGCAGGCTCATGAAGACCAGCACTGGAATGTCGTAGGTCTGGACGAGCGAGGTCAGCGGGTTGATCAGGTTGCCGAGCCCGGAGTTCTGCGCGATGACCGCTGCCCGGTGCCCGGCCACGCTGGCCCCAGCCGCGGCTGCCAGCGCGGCCCCTTCGTTGGCGGCGGCCAGGTAGTGGCCTCGACGCGTCAGCAGCTCGATCGGTCCGGTGAAGAAGGAGCACGGGACACCAGCGACGAAACGGATTCCGCGCCGTTCCAGCGCGTCGCAGAATTCGGTGTTGGAGATCACGCCTCGAGCCCCAGCCACTCGTCGAGCTTCTGCAGTGAGAAGACTTCGGAGACCGGCGCGATCGAGTCCTCGACCGAAAGCGAGGTGCCCTCCGCGTAGATGGTCTTGAACGTGCTGCGCACCGCCTCGATGGTGGCCCGCAGACCCTGGTTGGCGTAGATGACGACGGAGACGCCATGCTTGCGGGCCTCGTGTGCCGACCAGTGCGGGTACGTGGTGGGGACCACGACGACGGGCATGCGGCCGTCCCACTGTCCGAGAAACTCGGTGATCTCGTTCTCGGACTTCGACTTGGAGTGGATGAGGATCGCGTCGGCACCGGCGTCCGCGTATGCGTTGCAGCGCTTGAGCGCCTCTTCGACGCTCTCACCGTTGATCAGCGCCTCGCTGCGCGCGATCAGGTAGAACTCGTCGTCGGCCTGTGCGTTCTTGGCAGTGTGGATCTTGCGAACGAACTCGTCGACGGGCAGGAGTGCGTGGGAGGTGGCCGCAAAGCTGTTGACCTTGGGGTAGAGCTTGTCCTCCATCGCCACCGCGGTGATTCCGGCGGCCTCGTACTCGCGCACCATATGCGCGACGTTGAGGTTGTTGCCGTAGCCGGTATCGACATCCGCGACGACGGGGATCGAAATAGCGCGCTGCATGTTCGCAGCGGCGGCGAGGTACTCCGTCATGGTCAACACGCTGGCGTCCGGCAGGCAGCGGGAGGCGGAGATCTCGAAGCTCGAGGACCACACTGCCTGGAACCCGGCTTGCTCGGCCAGAGTGGCGCCGAGGGCGTCGTGCGCACCGGCAGCACGGACCAACTCGCCTCGGTTGATGACGGTTCGGAACGAGGGGGTGCCTGTAGGCATGATCAGTGTCTCCTCAGATCGGGCGTGAAGGCGTGGTATGCGCTGAGCGCCGGAAGGGCTCGCTCCATCGGTGGTGGAACGAGCGCATGCAGGATGTACGGAATGGCCCGAACAACTGCGGGTCTCCGTGGAGGTGCAGGTGATTTAGTGGTGCGAACCTGGGCAGAGTCAGTCGGCTGAGATCCAGACTCTGATCATCAAGCGCTGTTCGGCGCCAGCGTGGTCGACGAACTCGGTCCTGCCGTGCAGGGTCCACCGGTTGTCGATGAAGACGATTTCACCGGCGCTCAACCGCTCCCGGCGCCAAACTCCCGGGTCGTCGAGGATGTCGTCCAGCGCGTCGAAGGCCCGGAGCTGAACTTGCGTCAACGGCGTTGTGCCCGGCTGACGGTGCCCGATCTCGATGTACTCACGCAGGTAGTGAACGTGCGTGCCGTCCTCGCGCTCCTCCAGCACGGGACGCAGCACGGTGCGCGGCGCGCCGGGCGCGTCGTCGCGGGTGTCGAAGTACACGGGCGTGTGCAGGGCTTCAAGGACGTCGGCGCGCTCGGCAAGTCGTTCCAGCACGTCCGCGAGCGGGACGAGCAGGAGCTCTCCCCCGACAGCCGCCTGGTAGACACATCCGAGGGCGAAGTAGTCGGGCACGGTGCCGGGCCGGTGCGGGGAGTCGGTATGCAAGTTGCCGCCCTGCCGCGAGTCGGAGTACCGCCCCGTCGCGCCTTCGCCGAGCTTGACGCCCCGGTCGCGCACCTCGCGCAGGAGCGTGCCCTTGCTGTCCTGTGGGACGAGCCTGCCGAGCGCGCCTGCGGCGGCGAGGGTGAACGCGGTGAACTCCGCGGGATCCAGACGGTCGAGACCGGAGAGGATGAAGTACCCCGAACCTGAGTCGAGGTGGGTTTCGGCCAGCGGGCGCAACAGCGCGGCAAGGGCGGTCAGGTCCGGGTCACGGCGGGCAAGTTCCTCGGGGATCGCAAGGCGTGCGATACCCGGTCGGGCAGCTGTGGTCATCATTGCCTTTCAAGAAGTCGTGCTGTTCGTCTCTGGCGGTGCCCCGACGTGTGGGCAGGCCGAGGTGTGCCGGTGCCGAGCCTCATGTCCCTCAGCTCGGCTGAACATGCGAGGACGGACGACACCGACCACCCGTGGGGCAGGTTTGCCGTGTTGGGTGCTTCGGTGCAGCCGACCGCGTCGAACGCCGTGGATGCGGCGCATGCCGGCCACAGAGTCCCTCGACGCCCGGCGCAGGTCAGCCGCAGAGACCAGGGCGGCACGCGGCCTAATGGCGGCCGAGTACGGTGGCGATGCGCGGCCCTCTGCTCGAGCCGGGCGAGATCGGTGACTGCGGACTGAGTGCGCGCAGAGTTGAGGCCGAGCGAATGTGTGAACCCACGTCAGTTCCGCACCTGGTTACGTGCTCACTCGGACTACGGCGCGGAGGTGCCGACGGTCCACCATGCTGCAACAGCTGGTCGCTGGCGGACCGTCACATGCTTTCCGCAAACTCCCGACGCCGTCACCCGCGATGACGCCGCCGACAGCTCAGACGGGTGTGTGATGACTTCGCTTGGTCCAGCGAGCCGGTGGATGCGGTCGAGCCCGCCCACAGACCGACGAAAACACCTTAAGTAGGCAGATTTGCCCCATATGATCAGCCCCCCCGATTGAAGCTCATCGTTCGTGAACCGGCTCCGAACAAGCCATGAACGCTCGGCGAGGCTAACCGAGACCGACGTGTGATCGTCAAGCGTGATCCAAAGGTTGTGACCTTCGACACGCCATGAGTGGAGCTATGGGTGTTTTGCTGCGACTGGCGACATACAGGCGACTTCATGCGCCGAGCGCGGTATATCCCACCGCTTCGTACAGAATGTAGGGCCAAGCGAAGGTAATTTGATGTCCTATTAGTCTGTTGGCGGCACGTCGACCAGGCTCGCGAACAGCACGCCGATCACGCCTTCTGCCTGCCAAAACGGCCGGTTGGCAGGCGTGTCGAGGCCGGGCCTCCCGGCGGACTCGGAATACCCCGGCAGGGTCCCGGGACGTTTGACAGCCTCAGTCGGGTCCGGCAAAGATCAACGCTCGTCGTGGCATCAGCCCACAAATCTCCTGGCCGCGGTGCCCACTTCCGGGCACCCGTGTTCGCCACGCTGATACGCCGCATCCGTATGACGCCCCTTGACAGGGGAAGCACGGCAGCGCTCACCAAGCGCGTGCTGTTGACGCGCAGCTGCGCCGACCGAGCGTCTGCTGCTGAATCGAGGAGGGGACGATGCACGACCCGCTCACGGATGACCGCCCGAGGCGTTCCACCGTCACCCGGAGTCTGGTTTTGGGTGATGCTGCGCTCCAGTACTCCCTGACTCCGCGTCCGGCCGCCCCGCTCGTAGTGGTCGAACTGGAATCCGAGGAGGCTGACACGCCGCGCGCGGTCGAGTTCGTCCGCCCCGATCAGAGCAACTCCCAGCGCGTTCACGTCATCGATCGCGTCACGCGCGGCATCCAGAGTCTCGCCAGTCCGTTCCGGGTCGAGTCGTGGCGCGGCGGGAGTCTGGGGCTGGGGCTCCGCGCGCTGCTCGAAGACCGCCTCGCGGCATCGGTCGGTCCGGAGGATCTGGACGCGCTCAGCCCCCTGCTCCTGCTGCGCACCACGAACGCGGGCGACACGGCCTCTACGGACGTTCTCGTGTGCTCGCGTGTCCGAAGTGTCGGAACGGTGTTCATCCGAGTCTCGCGGATCGCCCATGACGGCGACACACCACTGGTCGACCTGGTCACGGACGCGCTCGCCGCACTTCCCGAACTCCGGGACCACATACGCATCCAGGCCCACGGCTACACGACGTTCGAGGCCGGCACGGAGATCGAGCAGAAGATCAACCTGCTGGCGCCGGTGCCCATCTGGGGCCTGGCCGGCGAGTTGTGGACTGCCATCGACCGCGGTGACTTCCCGGGTTACATGACCGACCCTGGTTATGAACTGACGCGCTGGCACTTCGTGCAGCACAACTTCGAGATCAGCGGTCCCGACGGGGAGCAGGGCCACTTCGGGTTCCAGGAGCAGCCCGACGGAACGTACCAACTCAAGCACAAGCGCTTCGCCGCAGATGCGATCCGCCGTGAAGAGTCGTTCCGCAAGGGTCTCGAGATCCCGGACCGGAAGTTCGCCGAGTTCCTGCAGGCCGAGTATCCGAAGCTCCAGGTCCGGCCGCTTGCCGGGTTCGTCCGCACCCGCTTCGACCTCAACGTCGAGTCGTGCATCACCGGACACTACTTCGGTATCGAGATCGACGAAGTCACCACGCTGGAGGATCAGCCCCGCAGGCTGCGCCAGGTCGAACTCGAGTACCTGCAGACCCGCGTGCACCACGGCATGGCCAGCTCAACGATTGACGCGGATCTGGAGGAGCTCACGGCCGGAGTCGAGCGGCACCTGGCGCGGCGTGACATCGCCGCAGAACGCTCGCTCTACTCGAAGCTCTCCTTCCTCCGAGATGGGCTTCAAAGTCCTTGACCGGTCGACATCCCCGGGTCCCCGAGCATCTCCAGGAAGGAGATTCCGTGAAGACTGTGTACATAGGTGCTGACGAAGCCACCGCCCAGGCCTTGAACGCACAAGCGGCGGAGGGATCCGCACCGGTTCACGTCATCCGTCCTGGCGCACGCGTGAACCTCTATGCCGGCACGCGCTCGTCGGTCTATTCCATCGATTACACCGACAGCTCGTTCGATAGGTTCGTCATGCAGGTCCTCAGGCCGCTCGCGCCGCTCAGGGTGATCGCCGCGTCTCGTGACGCGGTGGTCCCCTCCGCCGCTGCGACAGCGGCACTCAGCCTGGCCTGCACGGACCGCGGCAGTACCGGTTCGGGAAGTCCGGTCCCCGGCTGTGCATGCCATCTTCCCAGTGCCTTGCTCATAGCCGAGGTTAAAGCCGCCTCAGGCGTCGATCTCTCGCGAGTGGGTGTCAACTCGATATGCGGGCAGGAGGAGTCGTGAAGCAGACCACCCTCTTCATCAACAAGCATGAGTACTCGTGGATGTTTGACTCGGGTCGTTGCATCGTGCCGACCGACGAGTCGGACATCCACCTCCTGACGAACTGGCTCGGCGGTGTGACAGGCTTCGACGCCCGGTTGTTTCCGCGCACAACCGTGTGCGACATCTTCGATCTTGATGAGATCACCCGGCTCAGCGAATGGATCATCGAGCAGCACGGCGTGGAACGCGTTGTCGCGCTCCACGAGAAAATGCTCTTGCTCGGCGCCGGACTCCGCACCAAGTACGGCCTGAAGGGCATGCAGTACGAGCCGGCGCTGCTCTTCCGCGACAAGATCGCAATGAAGGACGCCGTTGGCACCGCAGGGGTTCGCGTTCCCGCCTACTGTGTTCTTGACAAGGAAGATGATCTGGACAAAGTGCCCTGGCACTCCGGCACCATGGTGCTCAAGGATCGGTACGGTGCCGGCGCCGCACAGATCCACTTCGTCACCTCACCGGAAGAGGCCCGGGCCGTGTGGCGCAGCCTCGACCCCGCCCCGGGCCAGTACGAGATCGAAGAGTTCATCGATGGCGCCATGTTCCACTGCGACGCCGTCATCCTGGACGGACGCATCGCCTTCGTCTCCGTCGGCGAGTACACCGCACGTCCCGGCGATTACCGGCCCGGCGGTATGGCAGGCAGCTACCTCCTGCCGGAAGGAACGCTCCACGAACGCATCTGCCGGCTCAACGCCCAGGTCACTACAGCGCTGGGAATCCGGGACGGCGTCACCCATCTTGAGGTATTCCAGACCATAGAGGACGAACTGGTCTTCTGCGAAATTGCAGCACGCCCGGGTGGCGGAGGCATCGAAAAGATGAATCAGTACGCCCATGGAATCCATCTCATCGAAACCGCAATCCGGATCGAAGCAGGACTCGACGTCGACATCGAGGAGTCGGCCGCCGCGTCCGCCGCAGTATGGGGGCGAGTCGGTTTCTATCTTGACGGAGCGCCTCCCTTGGGAATTTCCGCGGATCGGTTCGCCGACCTGGGCATTGTCGAGCACAAGCGCAACGAATGGTCAGGCGATGGAAACGGAAAGCCGCGCCACGGCACCGACTATGTCGACAAGTACATCGTGACTGCTCCGACCCAGGCACACTATCTTGCGAACCTCGAAGAGATCCGGTCCGTCTACAAGGCTTCCCGATAACTCTTCACCTTTGGGGATGAAGGGGGTCGGGCGTTCCCTTGAGTGGGGTACCTTCGGGTGCCGATAATTCATCTGGCCAGGTCAAGGTCGTGATCGCTGGCTCCGGGTGATTGTCCGGTAGCTCTTTGGCGGCAGGGGAGGGCGGCAGGATGATCTCTCGTGGTACTGCGCCTGGTCTACCTTGCCACGCATGCCCTTGCTCTGTTGCGCCTGTTGCCGGTGAGTGAGCGGGAGAAGGACATGGAGATACTGATTCCCAATCTGGTTTGTCAAGCCCCGATGTGACGTGTGGTGAGCTGGCTATGCCACTGCGTGGTGGGGCTGGGGTGGCTCGGTGGTGAAGGTGCGCTGGTCGCGTATGAGTGCCCACAGGACGTCGAGTCGGCGCCTCGCGAGGGCGAGGACGGCTTGCTTGTGTGTCTTTCCCTCGGCGCGTTTGCGCTGGTAGAAGGCCTGTGAGGTGGGGCAGCAGCGGGCGGCGACCTGGGCGGAGAGGTAGAAGACCCGCAGGAGCCGCCGGTGGTAGCGCCGCCGAGCGGCCAACTCCCGTTGCAGCAGCCGCAGCGCGGAAGCGGACAGATCCAGCCCAGACGGGTAAACAAGCACGCGAAGCTCCTGGTGGAGAAGGTTGCTCTTGGTAGACAACCCATTTACCAGGAGCTTCGTCGTTCCGTCACCCCAACGGGGACGACCACCCAACCAGGTTGGAAGAGCCTCCATGACTCCGCCAGGGGGAGACGCCGGAACGAACGTCACTGCCGAAGTAACGTTGATCACCGGGATCGCTGCGACGGTCGCTGATTTCCTTGGGTGCTGGCTGTGTCAGCACTTGGGGCGCAGGCAACGCAGGTCCAAGATCCTCGCTGAAGCCCTCCTAATGATCCATCAGCATGAAGAGTTGCCGTACCTGATCCGCCGTAGGCCGGACAGTAGCGCTGCTACTCGCGAGCGGCTGGCGCCCGCTGTGCTACGCCACGGAGCCACAGCCGGAGGGCTGGCCGGGGGTGCGCCAAGCGCAGCGAGGAAGCCGAACCTGTCGTCTTCGTCGACGTCGAGACCCAGCGCGAGCTCACACAATCGACATCGGTCATTTAGCACAAGAGCCCGGCTTCGCCAAAGCGCCCCACACCTGAAGCCTTCTGGATGCACGAGCTTGCTGTTCGTGGATCGATCGGTTGTGGGAGGAAAGAATGCGACGTCAATTCATGGATGCTCGGGAGACTGCGGAGTACCTGAACGTGTCGGTGCAGTGGGTGTACCGGGAGGCCCCCCGTATGGGGCTTGTGCCGTATAAGTTCGGAGGCGGTCAGAATTCCAAGATTCAGTTCAAGATTTCTGAGGTCGACCACTGGATCAAGCAGCGACGGCTCGCGGGCTGATGTCCGTTGTGTCAACGGTCATGTAGTTGCCCGGCTGGGCGGCCGGAGGGTGTCTGGGCTGGTGGCCAGCAGAATTCCATGCTGATGGCCGTGTTGTTCCGGGTGGGTGGTCAGGCGAGGGCGACGACGCCCTTCCCGGCGAGAGCTTCGGCGAGGCGGTGGGAGTCGCCCTTGGTCAGCACCAGGTGAGCGTGGTGCAGGAGCCGGTCGACGGTCGCGGTGGCGAGGGTCTTCGGCATGATCGTGTCGAAGCCTGAGGGGTGAATGTTGCTGGTCACTGCGATCGAGCGGCGCTCGTAGGCGGCATCGACGATCCGGTAGAAGGCTTCAGCCGCATCGTCGCCGGCGGGCAGCATGCCGATGTCGTCGACCACGATCAGATCGCATCGGCAGATCTTCGCGACGGTCCGGGCGACCGACCCGTCGACCTTGGCCTTGCCGATCGTCGTGGTCAGGGATTCGAGGGTGAACCAGGCGACGCGGAGGTCCTTCTCGATGGCCGCGTGCGCGAGACCTTCGGTGAAGTGCGACTTCCCGGTCCCAGACGGGCCCGCGATGACGAGGTTCTCCGCCCGGCTGACCCATTCCAGGGTCGCCAGCGCGTTCTGGGTGGCCTCAGGAATGGTGGAGTCCTCCGGCCGCCAGGAAGCCAGGGTCTTGCCGGTGGGGAAGTTCGCCGAGGACCGGCGGAGCCGGCGGGTGGCCGCGTCGCGGCCGGTGACTTCCTCGTGGATCAGGACGCGCAGGACCTCGGCGGGGTCCCAGCGCTGGGCCCGAGCGGTGGCCAGGACGTCGGGGGCGGCTTTGCGCAGGTAGGGCAGCCGCATCCGGCGGATCAGCCGGTCCAACTCCTCTGGCAGGGCCGGTGCCTGGGGAAACGTCATCGGGGAAAACTTCCTGTTCGTGGGTCGCGTCGGCCGGATAGCGTCTGCGCGTGATCGACATGGTGGTGAGGGAAGAGAACGGCAATGTCGTCGCCAGAGCGGCGTGCGGCCTGCGGTGGCTCGGGACCGTGAGCGAGCTGGACCGGGCCCGGTTCCCGTTGCTGGGCGGCCTGGATCCGTATGGCGACGCGGTGTTCAACCAGCGCCAGATTCCGGTGCTGCTGCGCGAGTTGGACCAGCTGCCGGACCAGTGCCAGGGGCAGTGGGTCGACGAGGTCCGTGCTCTGGGCCGGGCTGTGCTGCAAAAGCCGCACCGCTTCTTGTGGTTCATCGGCGACTGACCGCCGTCAGCCCGAAGATTGCTCCAGGGCCTGCCAGCCGCCGGTGCCGGGCTGGACGGAGTGGGCCTCGTCCGCGCGGACGGTGACGCCGACCGCGGCGTTCGCGTCCAGGTGGTCGACGATCGCGGGCAGGTCGTCGTCGTTGAAGCGCCCGTTGACCGCGGCCAGTCCCAGGGCCCGGTCGACCAGGTCGGTGCCGACCACGGTCGCGAGTTCGACCGCGCGGGCCATCTTCGCGCGGATCCGGACGGCGCCTGCAGGTCCGGCCTCCAGCAGCCAGCGCTCGGCGCCCGGGCCGATCGCGAGGAACGCGACCTCGGCTTCGGTCCTCGGCTTCGGGCGGGGCTTGTGGATGCTTCGGCCGCCGGGATGGTGTGGGTAGTGCTCGTCCAAGATCCGGGGAGCCCCCGGGGTGGAGACCTGGTGGCGGACGAGTTCGACCAGGTCGGTGTCCTGACGGGCGGTCACCACCAGTTCCTCGCCGACGACACGGACCCAGACCTTCGTGGCGACGTGGCCGGGCGGAGTCGAGTAGCGCACCGACGCGAAGCTGATCGTCTGGTCGTCGCCGACCAGCCGTTCCTCGCCGAGCGCGAGCGCGAACGGGGCGTCCGGGAGCCGGTGCAGCAGCCGTCGTTCGACGTGGAGGCGATCGACCGGGACCTGCCCTGTGGCCCGGTGGCGGCGGGTGTTGACCTGCTCGCACCACTGCCGGCAGGCCTCGGCCAGGTCCGTGAAGGTCGCATAGTCGGGCCGCAGGTTGGCCTCGGTGGGGACCAGATCAGCCTTGGCGATCCGGACGGTGGCCTCAGCCCCGCCCTTGGACTCCGGGTCGTAGGGGACGCAGGTCTCGACCTGGCAGCCGTAGTGCCGGCCCGCGGCAACGACCTGCGGATGACGGACCGCGATCCCCGCGACGTGCGACAGCGTCACGGTCTTCGCGTTGTCGGTCAGCACGTAGATCGGGGCCCCGCCGATCCGCCGCAGCGTGGTCTCCAGGCAGGACACCAGCGTGCCGACCGTGCAGTCCCAGACCGGGATCACCACCCGGAACCTCGACCAGGCCAGCCACGCGCAGAACAGCCAGGTCCGCCGCCCGTTGATCCTCGGGCCCTCGCCCCAGTCGAACTGCAGCCACATACCCGGCTCGGGGATCCAGGGCCGGTAGGTGCGGCGCTTGCCCGCCCGCCAGGCCGTCTTCGCCGCGTTCACCGCCCGCCGAGTCGAGCGCGGGCTGCCGGTGAAACCCATCGCGACGAGCTTGTCGTGGGCGATGTCCGCGCGGATCTTCGCCTTCGACGCGTCGACCCACTCCTCGATCTTCTCCAGGAACGGGTCGATCAACTTGGGCCGCGGGGCCCGCTCGAACGGGTTGGTCCCGCTGGCGCGGGCCTCGACATACCGCTGCACGGTCTTCGGGTCGCAGCGGGCCAACTCGGCCGCCGACCAGAAGGTCCGGGTGAGGTCGTACGCCTCAAGGATTTCCATGATCTCCGTGTCAGACTTCGTCACAGGCCTCTCCGGTCGGTTCGCCAATGTCCGCAAACATCAGCAAACCGGACCGGACGGGCCGCTCGAACAAGAGGGCGATCAGGAACACCACGCAGGCCACCCACCAGGAATTCCGCTGGCCATCAGCCTCGACTCAACTGGCCGCCCACCGGGAGCTTCGCACGTCCGCCGTCGCGTTGACTGGGGGCTCCCGGCGAGGCCGAGAGCCCCCAGGGCTAAGCGGCCAGACCAGTGTTGAGCATCTTGGCGGCACGGCCGATCGACCCCGGCATCAGGTGCCGGTAGACCCTGAAGGTGATGTCGACGCTGCGGTGCCCCATCCACTCCGCCACATCGGTGATCGGGATGCCGTGGGCAAGGCAGTTCGAGGCGAAGAAGTGACGCAGGCCGTAGAGAACCATCCCCTCAGGTATCTCCACCTCCTGAGCTACCTTCAGCCTCCTCCACTGGTTCGCGAGGCCGTGTGCGGGGTAGGGCCGCTCCGGGTCGTCGGGGTGGCGAAAGAGGTACCCGTCGGTGGTTCCATGCTTCGCAGCGTGCCGCTCGATGCTCTCCCGTACCCGTGCCGGCAGAGGCACGTCTCGGTACTCGCCCACCTTCCGATGCTTGAGGGGGCCGTACTTCTTGGTCGTGGCGTTGACTTGCTCCGTGATGCGATAGACGTCGTCGGCCACGATGTTGTTGATGTTGGCTGCGGCCGCCTCGCCATTCCGTAGGCCGCAGCCGCTCATCAGGTCTGCGATGAGCAGGAACGCATCGTCTCCCATGGTCCGGATCACCCGAAGCTGCTCTGGCGACGGGATCACCGCCCGTGCGGCGTCGTATTGTGGCGGTGTGACGCCATTGAGCGGGTGGCTTGCGAAGATACCGAGGCGATGAGCCTCCAGCAGAATGCTCTGCAACCTGATGTAGGCCTGGGACTGCGTCGCCAGTCCGACGCCGTTGCGCTCCATCGTCCGAATGAAGTCCTCGACGACCTTGAAGTCGAAGGTGTTCATGCGGCGGCTGCCAAGGGCTGGCAGCAGGTGATGCTCCATCAGGGAGTCCACGCGGCGCAGGGAGGATGGGGCCAGGTCGCGTCGGCCAGCCCTCCACTCGGCGACGTATTCCTCGAAGCGCATCGAACCGTACTTTCGGATGCGTTCGGCCCTGCTTTGGTTCTGCGGTGCGGCTTTCCTGGCCGCGTAGACCTCTGTCAGCCGCTCGATCGCTTTTTCCTGCGTGGCGAAGCCGGACTCCTCCGTCTGCTTGCCCCGCGCGTTCCGGTAGCGGATCTTGTAGGAGTGAGGGCACTTCGACCAGCGAGCGCTGGGGTGCTCGCAGTCCTTGAAGAAGCTGCCCATGCCTCGGGCCAGGGTTTTGCTTGTCATCGTGGTTCGGCCTCTCGCACCCGTTGCTGACGACTTGCTGACCACGAATGGTGTTGCACGTCCCTGACCTTGGCGGAAACGCCAGTTGCGTGATAACAACAACTACTCGGCTGCCTCGAACACCGCCGACGGCGGCGCGGGGATCATCGGCAACTCCTCGGCCCCGTACATCAACAACACGCTGCTGCCGATGGGGTCGCTGCTGACGAACTACCACGGCAACACCCACAGCTCCGACCCGAACTACGAGGCCATCGCGTTCGGCAACTCCTACGGGCGCAGCAACCACAGCACCCCGGGCGCCGACTGCATCACCAACCCGGCCTGCGCGGCGACGAACCCGGGACTGAACGACAACCTGGACGCGGCCGGCAAGAGCTGGAAGCAGTACGTCCAGAGCCAGACCAGCAACTGCGAGACCGCCAACAGCGGCAACTACGAGTCGGACGACGTCCCGTTCTACTACGACCCGAAGATGCAGAGCGACAACGCGTACTGCCAGGCGCACTGGCAGCCGCTGCCGCAGCTGCTGAACACTGACCTGAAGTCGGCGTCGACGACCCCCGCGTTCGTCTGGGCGGACGCGGACTCGTGCAACGACATGGAAGGCTGCGGGATCGCGGCCGGTGACACCTGGCTGAGCCAGACGCTGCCGGACCTCTTCAACTCCCCCGCGTGGACCACGCAGAAGTCGCTGCTGATCCTGACCTGGGACGAGGACGGCAACAACGCGCCCGGCGGCTTCGGTCCGGGCCAGTCGAACCAGGTGGCCACGATCGCCATCGGCTCGCAGGGCACGGTCAAGGCGGGCTACCAGGACCCGAACCGCTACGACCACTACAGCACCGCGCGGGTGATCGAGGGCGCGCTCGGCCTGCCGTCGATGACCGACAACGACAAGTGGGCCACCCCGTACAACGAGGTGTTCACCGGCGGCGGCGCGAGCACCGGCAACACCGTGACCGTCACCGATCCGGGCAGGCAGAGCTCGACCCCGAACACGGCGATCAGTCCACTGCAGATCCAGGCGTCCGACTCGGCGAGCGGACAGACCCTCAGCTACAGCGCCTCCGGCCTGCCCGCCGGTTTGTCGATCGACTCCGGCACCGGGCAGATCAGCGGCACGCCGACCACGGCGGGCTCCGACTCGGTCACCGTCACGGCGACGGACGGGACGGGCGCGTCGGGCAGCACCGGCTTCACCTGGACGGTCGGCTCCGGTGTCACCAACCTGATCACCGGCGGTGACTTCGAGTCCGGCAACCTGCCGGGCTGGGCCGTGCACGACGCGAGCGTCGTCACCGACGCCAACGCGCACAGCCCCACGCACGACCTGCAGTTGACCGCGCCGTCCGGCGGTTACGCCACGATGGAGTACACGGTGAGCGGACTCTCGCCGAACACCACCTACGTGTACTCGGGCTGGGTCCGCACCGGCGGTGCGAGCACCAGCCTCGGCGTGAAGAACTACGGCGGCAAGCAGGTCCAGGCGCACAGCACGGCCACGTCCTGGACCGAGGAGTCCGACACCTTCACCACCGGCGCGAGCAACACCAGCGCCACCGTCTTCTGCTACGTGCCGACCGGCCCGGCGACGTCCAGCTGCGACGACCTCTCGCTGGTCGCGAGCTGAACAGCTCAGGTTGAGAGCAGCGCGGCCCTGCGGGTGCCGCGCTGCTCACGCGTTTCACCCCTTGGCGACCAGGTGCGGCGCTGCGCCCGGTTGGTCCGGGCGGGAGGTGAACGCCGAGGCGACGGCCGCGACCAGGCAGGCGGCGAGGGCGAACCAGAAGGCGACCGCCAGGCCGTCCTGGAACGGGCCGGTGACCAGGTGCGGGAAGAAGTTGCGGCCGGTCAGGTAGTTCGCCCTGGCGGCGGGCAGGTGCTGGAGCACCTGGGGGCCGAGCAGCTGGCGGATCGGGTTGTAGCCGAGGAACGCGGCGAAGAGCACGGCCAGCGGCGGGAGTTGGGCGACCTTGGCGGCGACGGCCGGGGGCACGTCCTGGGCGACCAGGCCGTGGTCGAGCGCACCGGGCAGGCTCTGGGCCAGACCGAGGACGATCAGGCTGAAGAACAGGCCGATCGACAGCACCATCGCCGCGTTCTGGAAGGTCGCGGTCATGCCTGCGCCGACACCGCGCTGACGGGCGGGCACCGAGTTCATGATCTCGGCCCGGTTGGGGGAGGCGAACAGGCCCGCGCCGAGGCCGTTCAGCGCGAGGATCGACGCGAAGGCCCAGTAGGGGAAGTCGACCGGAAGCATCATCAGCAGGCCGAAGCTGGCCGCGTTCAGCAGCGCGCCCGTGATCGTGAAGAACCGCGAGCCGAAGCGGTCCGACAGCAGACCGGAGATCGGCGCGGCCACCAGCAGCCCGACGGTCAGCGGGATCATGTAGATGCCCGCCCACAGCGGCGTCTGCTCGAAGCTGTAGCCGTGCAGCGGCAGCCAGATCCCCTGGAGCCAGATCACCAGGATGAACTGCAGCCCGCCGCGCCCGAGCGCGGTGAGCAGGCTGGCGAGGTTGCCTGCGGCGAAGGTCCGCAGCCGGAACAGCGAGAGGTCGAAGAGCGGCTCGGCGACCCGCGCCTCGATCACGCAGAAGACGATCAGGAGCGCGACCCCGACGCCCATGGCGCTGAGCACCCACGGGTTGCCCCAGCCGGTGGTCGCGCCGTGGTAGGGCTGGATGCCGTAGGTGATGCCGACCAGCACGGTGATCAGACCGGCCGCGAAGGTGAGGTTGCCCCACCAGTCGATCGCCGCGGGCTGCCGGTGACCGGTGTCCTTGAGCTTGAGGTAGGCCCAGACCGAGCCGAAGACGCCGACCGGCACCGACACCAGGAACACCCAGCGCCAGCCGACCGGGCCGAGGACGCCGCCGAGCATGAGCCCGATGAACGCGCCGGATATACCCGCGATCACGTTGATGCCCAGCGCGGTCCCGCGCTGCCGGGCCGGGAACGCGTCGGTGATGATGGCGGTCGAGTTGGCGAAGATCAGCGCCCCGCCGACCCCCTGGGCCACCCGCCAGCCGATCAGCCACAGCGCCGCCTGCGTCCCGCTGCCCCAGGTGAGGGAGAGCAGAATGGAGCACACGGTGAAGACGCCGAAGCCGAGGTTGTACATCCGGACCCGGCCGAACATGTCCCCGAGCCGCCCGAAGGACACCACCAGCACGGCGGTGACCACCATGAAGCCCATCATCATCCACAGCAGGTAGCTGGTGTTGTGAGGGTCGAGCGGGTCCAGGTGGATGCCGTCGAAGATGTTCGGCATGGCGATCAGCACGATGGACTGATTGATCATCACCATCAGCATGCCGAGCGTGGTGTTCGACAGAGCGACCCACTTGTAACGGGGTCCGTGCGGGTGGTCGGCGGCCTCCGACGCCTCCGACGGAGCGGGAGGAGCGGCAGGAGATCCGCCCGGCGGAGAGTCGGCGGGTGAGCTGTGCATGGAGGAGTCCCTTCGATTGATGCCCTGTGCAACTATTTCAGTTCGAAGGGTCCACTGTCATCAGGCATCTTGTGGGACGGGACTTCTGGGCACGGCGGTGACCGAAGAGATAGGCGGCCAGGTGGCCGTCATGCACCGCCGAGCGTGGTCGCGGCGTCGCGGGCCACCGTCTCGGTGAGCGCGATGCCGGCGTCCTCGGTCGGGTCGTCGTCGGTGAGGACGACGATCAGGAGGCTGTGTCCCGTGGCAGGGGTGACACCGCCGATGCTGTTGACGACCCAGCTTCCGTCGGGGCGTGGCAGCCAGCCGTTCTTGAGCTCGGCCTGCGTGCCGGGGACGGCGCTGACGCCCCAGGCCTGGTCGGGCTCCACCTGTCCCATCAGTTGCTGGATCAGGGTGCGGGACGACCGGTCCAGCGCCGAGTTGCTGGTGAACACCTCGCGGAGCAGCCGTAGTTGGTCGGAGGCGGTGGTGCGGGTCAGTCCCCAGCTGGGCGCGTCGACGCTGGTGTCGGTCAGGCCGAACCGGGTGTTCGCCTCGGTCAGTCCCCATGCGCCACCGGCCTGCCGGAACAGCGCGTCCGCGGCGTCGTTGTCGCTGTTCTCGATCATCCGGGTGGCCAGGGCGAGTTGGCTGGACGCCAGCCCGGTGTGGCCGTCGTCCTGCCGGGCGAGCAGCAGCGTCGCCAGGATGTCGACCTTGCAGATGCTGGCCGTGACGAACCGGTGCGAGGTGTAGCCGCGCAGGAGCGTGGCTCCGTCGGTGAGGTCCAGCGCGGCGACGGCGAGGTGGCCGGGGACGTGCCCGAGTGCCTGGGTGAGCGCGAGGCCCGCCGAGGCGGCGTCCGACGACGGTACCCGCCGGTGCGTGGTGACGGCGACGCGCCGGACGGTGTGAGGCGCGGTGCGCACGGTCGTGCGGGGTGCCGGAACGGCCGGGCTCCCGTGGGCGGTCCGCCGCCACGCCTGGACGGCGCTCGCCTCGGCTGCGGGCCCCGAGGCCGGTCGGACGAGCAGCGCCGCCAGCACGACAGTGGTCAGCACCACGATGCCGACGGCGGAGCAGAACCAGAGCGTGGTCTTTCCGGACTTTCCCGGCTGACGGGGCTGACCGGACTTTCCCGGCTGACCGGATCGACCGGACTGCGGTTGCGTGATCATGGGGCCCCGGTGAGGTGTGTGCGGACGACGAGCTACCGGTGCGGTTTCGGGAGGCGTGCTGGTCCCCTCACGTGATACGCCGTCAGGCCGGGGCGACGGGGAGGACACGCGGTACGCGGGCGCCACGGTCACACCGACGGGTCAATTGCGGGCGCTGTCTGTGCCGCGGCGATGCGTCGCGGGGGCGGCGCTGCGGATCACCGTGCCCACAGGGCGAGTTGGTGGAACACGGTCACTCTGTTGCCACGCCCGGAGCGGGTTGCTACCTTCACGACCGAGTCACCCCGCCAGAGGGTGACACGCTCCCGCATCCCTCGGCGCCACGCCGTGCACGGGACGCCCCCTTGCTCCGCGGCACGCACCTGCACGCCCCCGATTCCCCCGACTCAGGAGGCCGTACGTTGCGCACCCCACAGATCGCCGTCCCGCTCGGCCGAGCCGCTGTCCCGCTGCTCGGGACCGCCGCTCTGGCCGTCTCCGGCCTGCTCGCCGCGATGCCCGCGAGCGCCGCTGGTCACCCCGTCAGCTGGACCCGCTCCTGCTCCGTCGACCTGCAGCCCGGTCAGGCGTTCTGCAACGCCCTGCGGGTGACCGACGCCGTCGAGCACGTCAACGCCACCGGCGTCACGCCCGGCGCGACGCCGTCGGGCTTCGGACCCGCCGATCTGCTCTCCGCCTACGCGCTCCCCGCCAACGGCGGCGCCGGGCAGACCGTGGCGATCGTCGACGCCTACAACGACCCCAAGGCGGGCGCCGACATGGCCGTCTACCGCAAGCAGTACGGGCTGCCCGCCTGTACCAAGGCCACCGGCTGCTTCAAGCAGGTCAGCCAGACCGGCACCACCACCCTTCCGGCCAACAACGCGGGTTGGTCGGGCGAGATCTCGCTCGACCTCGACATGGTCTCCGCGATCGCCCCGAACGCCCACATCATCCTGGTCGAGGCGAAGACCGCCTCCATGGTCAACCTCGGCACCGCCGTGAACGAGGCCGCCAAGCTCGGCGCGACGGAGATCTCCAACAGCTACGGCGGTTCGGAGTCCAGCGCGGACACCACCGACGACACCACGTACTTCAACCACCCGGGGATCGCCATCACCGCCTCCTCCGGCGACAGCGGCTACGGCGTGGAGTACCCGGCCGCCTCGCGGTACGTCACCGCCGTCGGCGGGACCTCGCTCTCCAAGGCCTCCGGCACCCGTGGCTGGAAGGAGAGCGTCTGGTCGACCAGCAGCACCGAGGGCGCGGGCTCCGGTTGCTCCGCCTACGACGCCAAGCCCACCTGGCAGACCGACAGCGGCTGCAGCAAGCGCACCGTCGCCGATGTCTCCGCGGTCGCCGACCCGGCCACCGGCGTCGCCGTCTACGAGACCTACGGCGCCAGCGGCTGGAACGTCTACGGCGGGACCAGTGTGGCCTCCCCGCTGATCGCGGCGGTCTACGCGGACGCCGGCGCGCACACCGCCGCCGTCCCGGCCTCGATCGCCTACGCCAACGCTTCGTCGCTCAACGACGTCACCACCGGCTCCACCGCCACCTGCTCGCCGTCCTACCTCTGCACGGCCGGGCCCGGCTACGACGGCCCGACCGGCCTGGGAACGCCCAACGGCCTGACAGCCTTCACCGGCTGACGATCCGTCACCCCAAGGTGCCCGGCTCGGCCCACGGCCGGGCCGGGCACTGTCGTGGGCGGGCCTATCGGACGTGAGCGGCGTCAGGCCGCCGTGTCGGTGCTGGCCACGTCCAGGCCGCGCGTCGTGACGATGTGCGCGGTGCCGTCCGTGAGGCGGTAGGCCAGGCCGACCACCGCGGTGCGGCCTGCGGCGACGGCGTCGCTGAGCGCACGCGAGCGGTCGAGCAGCAGGTCCACCGAGATGCGCACGTGGTCCGCTATGAACTGGGAGTCCTCGGTGTGCCCGGCGGCGCGGGAGGCCAGGATGCTGGGGGTCACCCGCTCGACCACGTCGCGCACGTAGCCGTCGACGGACGCGCCCTCGGTGACGGCGGCACGTGCGGCGGCGACGGCCCCGCACGAGTCGTGGCCCAGCACCACCACGAGCGGGCAGTCCAGCATGCTCACCCCGTACTCGATGCTGCCGAGCACCTCCGGACCCATCACGTGGCCCGCGGTACGGACCACGAAGAGGTCGCCCAGCCCGCGGTCGAAGATGATCTCGGCGGCGAGGCGGGAGTCGGAGCAGCCGAACAGCACCGCGAACGGGCTCTGTCCAGGGACCACACCGGTGCGCCGTGCCGCGTCCTGGTTCGGGTGCTCGGGGAAACCGGCGACGAAGCGCTGGTTGCCGGCCATCAGCATCTCGAAGGCTTCGCGAGGCGTGGGCGTCATGGTGGCAGTCATGCCCGCAGACTACGTCCCCCACGCTCGTCGCGCGTGATGGGGATAGTCACAACCAGCCCGCTTCCTGGGCGATGCGGACGGCGTCGACTCGGTTGCGGGCGTTGAGCTTGCTGACGATGTTGGTGAGGTAGTTGCGGACGGTGCCGGAGGCCAGGTAGAGGTGGTCGGCGATCTGTTTGACGTCCTCGCCGTCGGCGGTCAGCCGCAGGACCTCGAAGTCGCGGGGTGTGAGTGGGCTCCTGCCCGCTTCGAGGGCGGCGAGGGCGAGTTTGGGCTCGATGGCGTGTCCGCCGGCGGCGACGGAGCGGATGGCGCCTGCGAGGACGGCCGGTTCGGAGTCGGTCAGCAGGTAGCCGACGGCGTGGGCGGCGAGTGCCCGGCGGAGCCTGCCCGGTCCGCCGACCTCGGTGAGGATCATGGTCCGGCAGGACGGCAGCTGGTCGTGCAGCTGACGGCATGCGGTGATGCCGTCCACACCGGGCAGTTCGGTGCCGAGCACCGCGACGTCGGGTCTGAGCCGGAGTGCGAGGGGGAGCACCTGGTCCCCTCTGGCGGTCTCGGCGACGACCTCGAGATCGTCCTCCAGAGTCAGCAGCGACGTCAGTGCCTTCCGCAGCAGGAGCATGTCCTCGGCGATCAGAATGCTGATCACGGCCCACCACCGTCTTTCTTCCTCACGGCCCAAGCGCAGTGTGCATACGCCCTGTTGATCCCATATCAGCACATCGTAAGTTCCGCTTTCTGACGGTGGATCGAACATCTGCGTACATCTCCGCCGCGCGTAGATTCGCCCCTGCTCGCTCGACGCGCAGCCGACACAGCAGAAGGCCGAGGCGACGCCGAGGAGGCCGCCGAGCACGACGCCGAAGAGGCCCGCGCGCAGGGTGGCCCCTTGCCGGTGCCGGAGTGCGGCTCGGTACGGTCTGCGGCGCGGCAGGCGTCAGCCTGGGGTCCCCCGCCGGACCGCAGGTGGGAGGGGGTGCGTGACAGGGTTGACCCGGACAGGGCAGACTGGGCGACGCCGGGCCCGGCACGGCGTAGCGATGCGACGGGTGGGGCGCGGTGCACCGATGCGAACGGCAGTCCTAGGGGGAGTCCGCGTGTCCCGAACCATTTCCAGCCTGGCCGGCGGGCCCTTGTCGCAGCTCAACGCCGAGGTCACCGAGGCGGGCGCCGCTCTGGCCCCGACCGGCGATCCGGGACCGGTCCGCGCTGCGACGGACCGTGCCATGGGCGCGGCCGCCGCCATGGCGGTCCTCGACAACGCCGAGCTGCTCTGCGAGCCGGCCCACGACGGCCGCGCCCTCCTGAGCGCCCAGGAGGCGCTGCGCGCGGCCCGGACCACTGCGGTGTCGCTCGGCGCGCCGACCGGGAGCGTCGAGGGGATCGACGCGGTCCTCCGCGTGATCGTCGACGCCTTGGCCGCGACGCGCGCGTCCTCCACCTGACGCGCGACGCGTCCCGGTAGCCGGTCAGCGCCTGCTCCAGTGGTTCGGTCGCCTTCGGCAGATCCTTCGGGGCGCGATGGGCGCCGCCGAGCTCGCACAGGATGTTGGCCGGCAGAGGTCGACAGGACAGGCCCTACGCCTAATTCGGTTGGCAGGGGATGCGTGGTCTGGTCAGGTGTCGGCATGACGCATCGCCCTCGTTACGACGAGTTCGCCGACTGGTACGACGCCTACGTGCACAGCGGGGTGGGCCGTCCGTTCGCGGAGGCCGCCGACCGGTTGGTCGCCCGGCTGCTGGGTGAGGGCGACGGGGGGACGTGTCTCGACCTCGGCTGTGGCGGCGGGGCCCACATCCCGGCGCTGACCGGCCTGGGCTGGCGAGTGCAGGGGGTGGACCTCTCCGCGCGCCAGGTGGAGATCGCCCGCCGCCGTGGGGTCGACGCGGTTGTGGCCAGTGCGGACGACCTGCCATTCGGCGACGCGACGTTCGACGCGGTGGCGACCATCATGACCACCACCGACGTCGACGACCTGCCCGCCGTCTTCCGGGAGGCCCACCGCGTCCTGCGCCCGGGCGGGCGCCTGGCCGTTGTCGCGGCCCATCCGTGTTTCGGCGGTGTCTACGTCGAGCGCGACGCCGCAGGCACGTGCAGCGTCCACCCGGGGTATCGGGTTCACGGGCGCGTGGAGCACCACCCGCTGCTCGGCGACGGCATTCGCTCCCGGGTCGGCGTGGTGAACGTACCGCTGCCGGTGCTGCTCAACGCGGTCCTCGACGCCGGGTTCAGCCTCCTCGCCACTGCCGAGGACGACGGCCCGCAGCCCGTCCCGGACCTGCTCGGCATCGCCGCCTGCCGACCGGGATAGCCGTCGGGAGGCGCAGACGGCGCTCAACCGGGGCAGGTCCACCACCCGGCGCTGAGAATCCCGGCCGAAGGTGGGTACAGGTTGACCATGTACGACACGACCACCGCTCGCCGGAGCTACGGGATCTCGACCAACACCCTCTTTGCGCGCACCATGACGTTCGTCGCGGCCACGGCCGCCCTGTTCGCACTCGGCGCGTACGTCGGCCGGAACCTTGCCCACGGAGCGGGCATCGCCGCGTTCATCGGCGCGTTCGTGTGCCTGATCGCGATGCGGTTCGCGGCCAGCCGGTCGCGGGAGGCGACGGTCGCGCTGCTCGGGGCGTTCGGGCTGCTCATGGGGGTCGCGATGGCCCCGACGCTGGTCTACTACGCCACCGCCGATCCGCACGCGCTGTGGCAGGCCGGGGGCGCGACGGCGTTGTTCATCGCGGGGCTGGGGTCGATCGGCTACGCCACGAACCGGGACCTGTCGGGGCTGGCGCGGATGTGCTTCTGGGCGCTCCTGGCGTTGCTGGTCTTCGGGGTCGTGGCGATCTTCGTGCGGATCCCGCACGGGTCGCTGATCTACAGCGTGGTCGGGCTGGTGATCTTCGCCGGGTTCACGCTCTTCGACTTCCAGCGGCTGCGACGGTCGCAGAACATCGAGTCGGCGCCGCTGCTGGCCGCGTCGATCTTCCTGGACATCCTCAACGTGTTCCTGTTCTTCCTGAACATCTTCGGCGGCGGCAGTCGGGACTGAGGGACGAGAAACCGCGGGGCGCTTCAGTCCTCCCTGATGGCGCGGGCGATCTCCGCCGGTGAGGCGTTCCAGGGGCTGCCGTGGCCGGGGAGCACCCAGGAGGCCGCCAGCGGGGCGATCCGGTCCAGGGAGGCGAGGGCCTCGGCGGGGTCGTCGGTGAAGGGCGCCGGTTGCGGGCCGGTGCGTCCGGTGAGGACATGTCGGGTGGTGAGCGCGTCGCCGACGAAGACCGCGTCAGCGAGCGGGACGTGGATCGCGACGCTCCCCGGGGAGTGACCCGGCATGCCGATGATGACCGGCTCTCCGGGCAGGTCCAGGGTGGCGCCGTCGTCGACCTCGGTCACAGCGCCGAGGTAGCGGGTGCGCAGGGCGTTCTTGCTGAGCGAGTAGCCGAAGAACTTGAGCGTCGGCCCGAGGCGCATGGGCCCGGTCGCCGTTTTGGGCTTCTCTCCGGTGCGGGCGCGCGCGGCGTCGGCGGTGTGGATGTAGACCGGCACGTCGTACTCGCTGCGCAGGCGCTCGGCGAAGCCGATGTGGTCGGAGTCGCCATGGGTCAGCACGAGTCCACGGATGTCGGCGGGGGACTTGCCGAGCGACTGGAGTTCGCGCTGCAGGTCGTGCCAGTGCCCGGGCAGGCCGGCGTCGACGAGCGTGATGCCCTCCGGCGTGTCGATGAGGTAGCAGGCCACCACGTCGTTGCCGAGGCGGTGCAGATGAGGTGCGAGTTTCACCGTGTCTCCAGGTGCGTGACCGGGGTGCTTCCGAGATGGCTAAGGTAGTTAGCTATCATGGCTAACGTCAATAGCTTTCAGTGAGGAGGGGCTGACCATGCCGACCCCGGAGAAGACATCTCTCGGTCAGATCGTGTCTGCGGGCCGCGACCTGCTGGAGGCCGGCGGTCGGGAGGAACTGACGATGCGAATCGTCGCCGAGCGCGTCGGTGTGCGGGCTCCGTCCCTGTACAAGCACGTCGACAACCGGGCGGCGCTGCTGAGTGCGGTGGCCGAGGCCACCGTCGACGAGCTCGCCGCGAGCCTGGACGCCACCGATGGCTCGCTCGAGGAACTGGCGCGCTGCTACCGGCAGTTCGCCAGGAGCTGGCCCGAGGGGTTCCGGCTGGTACTGCACTCCGTGCACGCGCCGCCTCAGGCGCTCGCCCGCGCGGCCGGCCCCATCCTGCGCGTCGCCAGGGAACTCGTGGGCGAGGAGCAGGCGCTGAACGCCGCGCGTCTGCTGACGGCGTGGGTCACCGGTTTCATCGAGATGGAACTCAACGGTGCCTTCCGGTTCAGGGGTGACATCGACCAGGCCTTCGAGTACGGCCTGGCCGGCATGCGCCGAGCCCTTGGGTGACGGCGCTCGCCCATGCTCTGAGGCACTGAAACCCGGTGGTGCTCGGGCGGCGGGTCGCGCAGGATGAGGGCGTGGCGTCTGAGGCTGTCGTGCTCGTCGAAGGAGTCAGTGACCGGGTCGCGCTGGAGGTGGTGGCGCGGCGGCGCGGGATCGGTCTGGGCGCGGCCGGGGTGTCGGTCGTGGCGATGCACGGGATCACCAACGTCGGGCGTTTCCTGGCGTACTACGGTGCGACGGCCCCGGGGGTCCGGGTGGCCGGGCTGTACGACGAGGCCGAGGGACGGTTCGTCCGGCGCGGCCTGGAGCAGGTCGGACTCACCGGTATGGCGGCGGACGAGGCTCGCGACGGGCTCGAAGCGCACGGGTTCTACTGCTGCTCGGCCGACCTGGAGGACGAACTGATCCGCGCGCTCGGGCCGGAGGCGGTCGAGGACCTGGTCGCGGCCGAGGGGGAGTTGCGGTCGTTCCGGACGCTGCAGAAGCAGCCCGCGCTGCGCGCTCGGAGCCTGCACGACCAGTTGCGCCGGTTGATGAGCGGGCGCTCGGGCGGCAAGGAGCGGTACGCGGCGTTGATGGCCGAGGCGGTCGCGCTGGAGCAGGTGCCCAGGCCGCTGGCGCAGGTGCTGGCCTGCGCGCTGGGGGACGGTCGCCGTTGAGGGGAAGGCAGGTCAGAAGAGGAACGGGATCAGCATCTTGCTCGACCGCTGGTACGCCGGGTACGTGTCGGGGAAGCGCTCCGTCATGTAGCGCTCCTCCTGGGTCGCGCTGAAGACGAAGTACCCGCCGACGATCGCGACCGGCACCAGCCAGATCGGGCTCAGGCCCACGGCCGTGCCGATCATCGCGAGGATGATGCCGGAGTAGATCGGGTGCCGGACCCAGCGGTACGGCCCGGAGGTCACCAACTCGGGATCCTTCTTCTGCGACATCGGGGTGCCCCAGTTCCGGCCGATGTACACCCGAGCCCAGACCGCGAACGCCAGCCCGACGGCGAAGCAGGCGAGGCCGACGCCCTGCAGCCAGGGGTTGCCAACCACCGTCCGACCCCGCAGGGGTCCGAGCCGCACCAGGACGACCACGACGACCAGGATCGCCAGCCGGACCCGCAGGGCACTGCCCCACTTCAGCTGTCCCGGCTTGGTCCAGGCCGCCGCGCCGAGCCAGCCGAGCCAGAACGCGGCCCAGCCGACCAGGAAGACCAGTTCGATCGCTGTCATGAGGCTCAGGCTCCCAGCTGCTGTTTCCAGTGTGCCGCTCGGTGGCTTCCGAAGACGCGGGACGGGGCACTTCTTAAGTGATATCACTTAAGAAGTGCCCCGTCCATGGTGCACGCCCGGCGCGGTGCCGACAGAGGTGTCAGTCCGTCTTGAGCGTCAGTCCGTCTTGATCGCCTCCAGGGCGTTCAGCCGGGCGGCGCGGCGGGCGGGCCAGATGGCGGCGAGGACGCCGACGATCAGCGCGGCAGCCGCGAAGGCGCCGTACTGGGACCACGGGATCTGCATCGAGTACGAGGAGAAGTGCGGCTCGATCAGGCGGCTGGCGGCCCAGGCCAGCAGGGTGCCCGCGCCCAGGCCCAGGATGGCGCCGAAGACGGAGATCATCAGCGACTCCAGCCGGACCATCCGCTTGATCTGACGGCGGTTCAGGCCGATCGCGCGCAGCATGCCGATCTCGCGCGCCCGCTCGAAGACGGACATCGCCATGGTGTTGACGACGCCGATGACGGCCACGATCACGGACATCCCGAGCAGTCCGTAGACCATGTACAGGATGCGGTTGATCATCGCGTCGGCCTGCGCCAGCAGGTCCTGCTTCGTCTCGACCTGCAGGATCGGGCTGTTGCCGAGCGCCGACTTGATCGAGGCCTGCAGCGCCGAACCGGCCTGGCCGGGAGCGGCCTTGATGTAGACCGCCTCCAGGGAGGTGTTGTAGACGTGGCCCTTGGGCAGGGACAGGTCCATCAGCACGGCCGGGGTCATCATCGAGTGCTGGTAGATGCCGGCCACGGTGGCCTGCTTCTTCTTGCCGTCGGGCAGCGTCACCGTCAGGGACTGCCCCTGCTTCCAGCCGTTGGTGGTCGCGTCCTGCTGGTCGACCGCGACGCTGTCCGCGCCGAGGTTGTCGACCGTGCCGCTGACCATGGTGAAGTTGCGGACCTGCGAGACGGCCGTGGTGTCCACCGCGTCGGTGTCCTCGGTGACTCCGTTCACCGTGAGGGACAGGGCCTGCTGGCCGCTGACCGCGGCAACGCCCGGCACGGTCTTCACGGACGCGACGACCGAGGGGTCGAGCGCGCGGCCGTTGGCGTTGGCCAGTATGTAGTCCGCGCTGACGCCCTTGGTGGCGACGGAGGCGAGACCGCTCTGGAGCGAGTGGGTCAGCACGCCCATCGCGCTCATCAGGGTGAGCCCGATCATCAGCGCCGTGGCGGTCGCCGCCGTGCGGCGCGGGTTGCGCAGCGAGTTGCGGCGGGCCAGACGGCCGGTGACGCCGAAGAGGGCGAGCAGCGGGGTGAACAGCGCGATGACCGGGCGGGACAGCAGTGGGGTCAGCACGATGATGCCGATCAACAGCACAGCTGCGCCGCCGCCCATGACGCCGGACCGGTTGCCCGTGCTGCTGCCGGTCGCCTGGATCCCCAGGTAGATCAGCGCACCGCCACCCGCCGCGAAGAGCAGGCCCAGGACGTTGCGGACGATCAGACTGCGCTGCTTCGGCGGGGCGTCGACACTGCTCATCGCGGCGACGGGCGGGATCTTGGCCGCGCGACGGGCGGGCAGCCAGGCCGCCACCACCGTGATCAGTACACCGATCAGAAGCGACACCAGCACCGAGGACGGGGTGATCACCAGCGAGTTGGTCGGCAGCCCGCCACCGGACTTGGCGATCAGACCGCGCATCCCGATCGCCAGGCCGAGGCCGACCAGGTAGCCGGCGACCGACGACAGCACGCCGACCAGCACCGCCTCGATCAGCACCGACCGCGTCACCTGACGGCGGCTCGCACCGACCGCGCGCAGCAGTGCCAGCTCACGGGTGCGCTGGGCGACCAGCATGGTGAAGGTGTTGGCGATCAGGAAGACGCCGACGAACAGGGCCACGGCGGCGAAGGAGAGGAAGATCGTGTTCAGCGTCGAGGTGTCCGAGGCGACGGCCGTGGTCTGATCGTCGATCAGGGTCTGGCCGGTCTCGGCGGTCAGGCCGGTCTGGCCCTGGATCGTCTGCTGGACCTCGGTCATCAGCTGCGCCTGGCTGGTACCGGGCGTCGCGCTGAGGTCGACTTCCTGGTAGAGGCCGGGGTTGTAGAGCAGCTGCTGCGCGGTCGCGTTGTCGAACAGCGTCAGCGTGCCGCCCGCCTCGACGGCCTGGTCGGTGCTGGTGAAGATGCCGGTGAGCTTCTCCTTGAGCACCGGACCGTCGATCGAGATGTCGACGGTGTCACCGACGTGGAAGCCGCCCTTGGCCGCGGTCCCGGAGTCCAGGGCGATCTCGCCGCCGGTCGTCGGACCGGTGCCGGAGGTGAAGGCGTAGCGGGAGTCCTGGCCGTTCGCGCCCGGCGCGAAGTTGCCGCCGAGGGTCGAGAAGCCCTTGCCGATCAGGTTGTGCTGCGCGTCGGCGACACCGGTGAAGCCGGAGACGATCGGCTGGGCGGCGGAGACGCCGGCCAGGCCGGACAGCTTCGTGAGGGTGGCGTCGTCGATGCCGACGGGCTTGGCGGACGCGGACGAGCCGTGGCCGCCGTGCCCGAGCGCGCCACCGCCCTTCCCGCCGCCACCGCCACCGCCGCCGCCCGGGCCGCCGCCACCGCCCGCACCGCCGTGCGCGTTGGTGCCGTCGGCGTGCACGGCGACGGCGAGGTCGGAGTAGTTCTTGGTGAGCAGGTCCTTCATGCCCTGGTTGAGCGTCGCGGTGAAGACCAGGGTGCCGGCCACGAAGGCGACGCCGAGCAGCACCGCCAGCATGGTCATCAGGAGGCGCAGCTTGTGCGCCAGTACGTTGCGCAAGGCTGTGCGGAACATTGTGGGGATTCCTTCTGCGGATGGAACGTTCGGGACGGACGGCGGGACTGGCCGCGCGGGTCGGTGACCGGCGTCAGCTGGTCCGGCCCTTGCCGTCGAAGCGCTTCATCCGCTCCAGCACGCTGTCCGCGGTGGGGTTCGCGAGCTCGTCCACGATCTTGCCGTCGGCGAGGAAGAGCACGCGGTCCGCGTAGGAGGCGGCGGTGGCGTCGTGGGTGACCATCACCACGGTCTGCTCGAACTCGCGGGCGCAGCGGCGCAGGAAGCCCAGGATCTCGGCGCCGGAGCGGGAGTCGAGGTTGCCCGTCGGCTCGTCCGCGAAGATGATCTCCGGGCGCGAGGCCAGGGCGCGGGCGCAGGCCACGCGCTGCTGCTGGCCGCCGGAGAGCTGCCCGGGGCGATGCGAGAGCCGATCGGACAGGCCGACGGTGCCGATGATCTGGTCCAGCCAGGCCTTGTCGGGCTTGCGCCCGGCGATGTCCAGGGTCAGCGTGATGTTCTCCAGCGCGGTGAGCGTCGGCACCAGGTTGAACGCCTGGAAGATGAAGCCGATCTTGTCGCGGCGCAGCTGGGTGAGCTTCTTGTCCTTGAGCTTGCTGAGCTCCACGTCCCCGATGGTGGCGGAGCCCCCGGATATGGTGTCGAGACCGGCCATGCAGTGCATCAGCGTCGACTTGCCGGAGCCCGACGGGCCCATGATCGCGGTGTACTCACTGCGGCGGAACTCGACCGAGACGCCGTCCAGCGCGACGACGCGGGTCTCGCCCTCGCCGTAGATCTTGGTCAGGCCGGACGCGCGGGCTGCGACCGCACCAGCCCTGGTCGCTCCATCGGTGGCCGGGGCCTGGGTCGTCGTCACTGGGCACTCCTGTGCAAATCGGGTCACTGCGACGGTTCACCATCCTCGACGCTGGTCGGTGGCGAACCGTGGCCCCCGGGACCCATTCAGGGGGTGACCACGGATGTATCGGTGAGGTGATCACCTCCTCCTCAGGTATGACACGGGGCCGCCCGCGAGCATCGATAATCCGCGGTCAGGTCGGTCGGTCCGGCGGCGCGGGGCGTGCCGTCAGGCGCGGGTGAATACGAGGGCGGCGTTGTGCCCGCCGAAGCCGAGCGAGGTCTTGACGGCGCAGTCGATCCGGGCGGGGCGCGCCTGCTTCGCCACGACCTCGACCGGCACCTGCGGGTCCAGGGACGAAAGGTTCACCGTCGGCGGGACCAGGCCGTGCTCCAGCGCGAGGACGGTGAGGGCCGCCTCGATGCCCCCGGCCGCGCCCAGGGTGTGGCCGGTCATGGCCTTGGTGGAGGTGACCAGCGGGTGCTCGCCCAGGACCCGGCGGAGCACGGTGCTCTCGATCAGGTCGTTGAGCACGGTCGAGGTGCCGTGGGCGTTGACGTGACCCACGTCGGCCGGGCTGAGACCGGCGTCGGCGAGCGCGCTGCGCAGCGCGCGTTCGATGCCCGCGCCGTCCGGGTCCGGCGCGACCGGGGCGAACGCGTCGTTGCTCGCGCCGTAGCCGACGAGGTGGCCCCGGATCCGTGCGCCACGGGCACGCGCGTGTTCGGGGCGCTCCAGCACCAGTAGACCGGCGCCCTCCCCGATGACGAAGCCGTCCCGGTCGGCGTCGAAGGGACGGCAGGCGGCGGCCGGGTCGTCGCGGCGGGTGGAGACCGCCCGGAGCCGGCAGGCGCTGGCGACCAGCAGCCGTGAGCAGACGGATTCGGCGCCCCCGGCGATGGCCACGTCGCACAGGCCCGCACGCAGCAGCGCCCGCGCGGTGCCGATCGCGTCCGTGCCCGACGCACACGCCGTGGTCACCGCGAGGCTGGGACCACGTGCGGGCAGGTCGCGGCAGACGCTCCCGGCGGCGCCGTTCACCGCCGCCAGCGGGGCCAGCGTCGGCGACACCCGCCGGGCGCCCCTCGCAGCGAGGACGTCGGCCTGCGCGTCGTAGGAGGGCAGGCCGCCGTGGGCGGAGCCGATGACGACGGCGACCCGGTCGCTGTCCCAGGTCTGCGGGTCCAGCCCGGCGTCGGCGACGGCCTCGCGGGCCGCGAGCACGGCCAGCTGGGCGAATCGGTCCATCAGACGCGCCCCGGCGACGCCGATTTCGGCCTGCGGGTCGAGGCCGTCGACCGTGTAGAAGAAGTCGCAGGACAGGTCGCGCAGCTCCTCGCGGAAGCGGACGCCGCGCGGGGCTTCGGCGGTGGTGACCTCGCGCCAGGTCGCGTCGGCACCGGCACCGGCCGCGGTGATCAGGCCCAGGCCGGTGACGGCGGCCGCGTAGCCGTCGGTGTGCGGGCCGCCGGTCGCGCCACTCTCGCCGCTCGGCCTCACGCGTTCGCCCCGGTCTTGCTGTGCACCGCCTGTACCAGTTGGCCGAAGGTGTCCCGCGAGGTGAGCTGCACGTCGTCCAGATCGATGTCCAGGCCGTCCTCGATGATCAGCCGGAGCTCCTCCAACGCCAGGGAGTCCAGGCCGAGTTGCCGCAGCGGGACCTCGTCGCCGATGGCGGCGGGGGCCACCCCGAACTTGCCGGTCAGCGCGGTGACGATGTGCTCGGTGACGTCCATGTCTGTGTTCCTTCCGAGGGATGCGTGCTGCTCAGGCCAGTGCGGGTGCGGAGGCGCCGAGGTAGTCGACGCCGTGCAGGGTCTGGTCGGTGAAGAACCGGACGACGAGGTCGACGACCTCGGCGGGACGCTCCAGCGTCGCCCAGTGGTCGGCCTCGGCGATGGTGACGAAGGCGCTGTCCTGGATGGTGGCCGCGAAGTCCTGCTGGCGGCGCGCGTCGGACACGGTGTCGTGTTCGCCGCAGAAGACCAGGGTCGGCACGCCGGCCAGGCCGCCCGAGGTGTCCAGCCACTCGTCGGCGGAGCGGTTCAACACGGCCAGGCCGTACGGGAGCAGGGTGACCGCGTGCGTCACGATCCGCCTGACGTAGCGGTGCGCCAGACGGCGGTTGCGGATGACGCGGCTCTCGTCCTGGCAGAGCCAGAAGCCCATGGTGAAGTCGACGAACTCCTGCTCGTGGCCGGCCGCGCCGCGCTCCGCGGCCGTCCGCCACTCCGCGCACTCCGCCTCGGTCAGGTTGGCGGGCGTCCCGCCGAGCATCAGGCGCGACACGCGGTGGGGGTGGCGCCGGGCGAAGGTGAAGGCGATCACCGAGCCGAAGGAGTACCCGAAGAGGTTGACGCGGCTGACCCCGGCGTCGTCGAGCACCGCCTCGACCACCCGGCACATCACGTCCATGCCCTGGCCGGGTCGGAGCTGGTCGGACGCTCCCGCGCCGGGCATGTCGACGGTGATCAGGTCCGCGACCGCCCCGACGCCCTCGTCGAAGGCGCCCCAGCCGTCCTTGTGCTGGAGCGCTCCGCCGAGCAGCAGGACCGGCTCGGTGGCCGGGCTTTCCCGCCGGGAGTTGACGATGCGTCGGTAGTGGCAGGTCAGGCCCGCCACGGTGATCGTCCTGACCGTTTCGCTGTTCATGGTTCTCCTTCGCTCACGCGCGTGCTCGTCTGCCTGCTCACTGCTCATGCGCGTGCGAATACCAGGGCAGCGTTGTGGCCGCCGAATCCGAGAGAGGTCTTCACCGCGTGGTCGAACCGTGCGGGACGTGCTTCCTTCGCCACCACGTCGACGGGGATGTCCGGGTCGAGCGAGCCGAGGTTGGCTGTCGGGGGCACCAGTTGGTGCTCCAGCGCCAGCACGGTGAAGACCGACTCGATGCCGCCCGCCGCGCCGAGCGTGTGGCCGGTCATCGCCTTGGTCGAGGTGACCAGCGGCTGCTCGCCCAACACCCGTCGCAGCATGGCGGCTTCGATCTGGTCGTTCATCACGGTGGCGGTGCCGTGGGCGTTGACGTGGCCGACCTCGGAGGCCGCCACGCCCGCCTCGGCCAGCGCGCTGCGTAAGGCCTGCTCCGCGCCCAGGCCGTCGGGATGGGCGGCCACCGGCGCGAACGCGTCGTTGCTGGAGCCGTAGCCGACGAGCCGGGCCCGGATCCGGGCGCCGCGGGCCGCCGCGTGCTCCGAGCGCTCCAGGACCAGCAGTCCGGCGCCCTCGCCGACCACGAACCCGTCCCGTGCCGCGTCGAAGGGGCGGCAGGCGGCGGCGGGGTCCTGACGGTGCGTCGACAGCGCCCGCGTCTTGCACAGCCCCGCCATCAGCATCCGCGAGCACGCCGACTCGGCGCCTCCCGCGATCGCGATGTCGCACATGCCGGCCCGCAGCAGCTGCCGGGCCAGGCCGATCGCGTCCGCGCCGGACGCGCAGGTGGACGTCACCGCCATGCTCGGTCCGCGCGCACCCAGGTCCCGACAGACGCTTGCCGCAGCGCAGTTGCTGTTGAAGAGCGCGGGGAGCATCGGGGAGACGCGGAGGTGGCCGCGCTCCAGCAGCGTGGCGTGCTGGGCGTCGTAGAGCGGGAGCGCGCCGTTGGCGTTGCCGATGACGACGGCCACCCGCTGCCCCTCCCACTGCGCCGGATCCAGGCCCGCGTCGCCCACGGCCTCGCGGGCGGCCAGCACCGCCAACTGCGCGAAACGCTCCATCAGTCGGCGTTCGGTGACGTCCAGCGCGCCGGAGAGGTCGTCGTCCACCAGATACATGAAGTCGGTCGGCAGCCCGGTGAGCAGCTCGGGTCGGCGCACGCCCGTGGGCCTGGTCCGCTGCGTGACCGCCGACCAGCAGTCCGGCACGCCGACTCCGGCCGCGCTGATCAGGCCGAGACCCGTCACGGCCACGGCATACGGTGGCGCGCCCTGGTGGGAGGTGTGGTGCTCGGGCAACGCGGCGTGCTCCTGGTGCTGTGGGGGAAGAGCCGTGGCGGCTACGGGGCCGACGAGGACGCGACGCACCGGCGTCTGACCCCCTGGAGCGTGGGGGTGACGCCCGGAGCCCGGGCTGTTCCGTGAAAGGCCACATTCAACCAACGACCGTCGGCCCCAAAGGACACGGCGTCGCCGCCCGGCCTGAAGGCCCACGTCGTGGCCGAGGGTGATCGTGTACCAACTATGAGTAGCATGTGCCGCGTGGAGATCGACGGTGCAGACGCGGACCGGCGCGGGGCCGCGGGCGGAGTGCGGGTGGTGGTCGTGGACGACCATCCCCTGTTCCGCGAGGGGCTGCGGGCGGCGCTGGAGAGCACGCCGGACGTGCGGGTGGTCGCCGAGGCCGAGACGACGGCCGCCGCCCTGGAGGTGGTGGCCGCACAGCGGCCCGACGTGGTGGTGATGGACCTGTCGCTGCCGGACGCCTCCGGGATCGAGGCGACCAAGCGGTTGGCGCAGCTGCATCCCGGCCTGCCGGTGCTGGTGTTGACCACCTCCGACGACGACGGCAGCCTGCTCGGCGCGCTGCAGGCGGGTGCGCGCGGCTACCTGGTCAAGGGCGCGGGCCGGGACGAGGTGCTGCACGCGGTCCGTACGGTCGCGCACGGCGGCGCGGTCTTCAGCGGGGACATCGCCGCGCGCATCTCCGCGCTGCTGGCCGGAGGCGCGCGGCGGGGGGCCGAGCAGGCCTTCCCCTCGCTGACGTCGCGTGAGGTCGAGGTGCTGGACCTGGTCGCAAGGGGCCTGGACAACCGGCGGATCGCCCGCGAGCTCTTCCTGGCCGAGAAGACGGTCCGCAATCACATCTCGCACATCTTCGACAAGTTGAACGTCGCCTCCCGTACCGAGGCCGCCGCCCGGGCCCGCGACGCGGGGCTGGGGGAGCCGCAGCGACCGGCCGGACCGGTCGGACCGGCGGGGTGACGGATGCGGGACTGCTGCCCCATGCGCCCGGGACAACCCCCGAGGGAGGCTGGAGATTCGCCACGGCGGACGGGGGAGGGAGCAGGAAGGGCCGGGGAGTGCGATGGCCGAACTGACCGCGAGCAGCGCCGGAGACGCACGGACCGGCGGAGACGCCCGGACTGGCGGAGGCGCCCGGACTGGCGGAAGGGCGCCCGGACCGGGTGGACGCCGGCTGGGACGCGCCGTCGTCGCCTGCGCGGTCTCGCTCGGGGCCTGCTTCGTGTGGCTCTCCCTCGCCTTCACCGATCTGGGCGGATCGCGCCTCACCGGCCTGGACTTCGGCCCGTTCGGCTCGCGCATGCTGTTCATGCTGGTCTGCGCGCTGGCGGGCACGTTCACGTTCGTCCATCCCTCCGGTGGCGCGGTCGGGCGGCTGTTGCTGGTGGCGGCGACGGGGGAGCTGGTCGGGCACGCCGCCTCCATCGCGGGCGCGGCGCTGGGCGCCGACCATGCCATGCGCACCGTCGTCGTCCTGGCGGGGCTGACTGGTGACGTCCTGTATGTCTTCACGCTCTACGGGCTGCCGTTCTGGCTGCCCGACGGAACGCTGCCCGGACGGCGCTGGGGGCGGGCGCTGGTGGGCGCGATCGGCGTGTGGACGCTCGGCGAGGTCTGGCTCGACACCGCGACCAGGGACGAGTGGTACGGCATGAGCAACCCCCTTGCCACCGACCGTCCGTGGACCTCGATCACGCATGCGCTCCAACCGGTCCTGAGCGCGCCGATCAGCTACGTGCCGGTCGCCCTCTCCGCGCTGGGATTCGTCGTCCTCGCCGTCCGCGCCTGGCTGCTGACGCGGCGGAGAACGGGGCGTCAGGCCGTGCCGGGCAGCGTGCTGCTGGTGATGACGATCCCGTTCCTGCTGCTGACGGCGGGCAGCTACGCGGACTACTTCTTCCCCGTCCAGGGAGACGCGGCCCTCGTGCTCTTCTACGGCCCGCTCGCACTGTGGCCGTTGGGCCTGATCGTGCTCTTCGCCCGCGACCGGTCCGCGCACCTGGACCGGGCCACGCGCCGGGTGCTCGCCGCGCTGGTGGTCCTTGCGGTGCTGGTGGTCGGCTACTTCGCACTCGCGATCGGGCTCTCGGACGTGCTGCCGGGCACCCGGACGCCCGGCGCGCTGGTACTGGCGGTCGGATCGCTGGCGATCGGACTGCTGCTGCGGGCCACCGGCGGTTGGGCGGTCCGGGGCGTCGACCGCTCCTACTACGGCGACCGGGCGCGGCCCTACCACGTCGTCCGGGAGCTCGCCGGGCGGCTGAGCCGGACGGTGACGCCGGGTGAGGCGCCGCTGCTGCTCTGCACGAGCGTGGTGACGACGCTGCGGTTCCCGGCGGCGCGGGTGCTGGTCCGCACCAGCGGCGGCAACCGGGAGACCGCCACGCTCGGCGAGGCGGTCGGGCCCGTCTGGCACCGCTTCGAGCTGGTCTTCGAGGGCGACGCCGTCGGCGAACTCGAGGTCGCCGCACGCGAGTCCGAGCCGGACCTGGACCAGCAGGACCACGACGTGCTGCGCCTGCTCGCGGACCAGTCCGCGCCCGCCATCGCCTCACTCGGCCTCTACGAGGAGCTCCAAGCCAGCCGGGAGCGGATCGTGCTGGCGCGCGAGGAGGCGCGGCGGCGGCTGCGCCGGGAGCTGCACGACGGCCTCGCCCCGACGCTGTCCGGGCTTCGGCTCCAGGTCGACACCGCCCGCGCGGGCCTGCCCGAGGACGACGCGGCGGGCCGTCGGCTCGGCGGCGTGTCGGAGGGAATCGCCGACGCCATCGTCGAACTGCGCCGGATCACCGCCGGGCTGACGCCGGTGGCGCTGGACCGGGAGGGTCTGGGCGTCGGTCTGCGGCAGCTCGCGACCGGGCTGGCCGGGCGACAGCTGCTGATCGAGGTGGAGCTGCTTCCGGATCCGCTGCCGGAACTGCCGGCCGCCGTCGAGGTGGCGGTGTACCGGATCGCGGCCGAGGCCCTGCACAACGTGGTCCGCCACGCCGACGCCGCGCGGGCCTGGCTGCGCCTGTGCGTGGCCGACGGCGCGGCCCGGCTGGAGATCGGCGACGACGGCACCGGGATGGACGGGGTGGACCGCATGGACCGCGCGACCTGCATGGACGGCGTCCATGCCGGTCACGCGAGCGCACGCAGCGGCGGTGGGGTGGGCCTGCGGTCGATGGCGGAGCGGGCCGAGGAGCTCGGCGGCTCACTGCGGGTGGACTCGTCGGCGTCGGGTGTCGGACGGACAGGGGTGGTGGTCCGTGCGGAGATCCCGGTCCGGTCCGGCGCCTGAGCTGTTGTTGAACGCGCGACGGACCGGCGTCCGAAGGCCCGTCCGGATGCCCGTTCGGGACCGGTTTGGGACGCTGGACCCATGCGCCCGGGACAACCGGTGGCGGACATTCGACCTCGGAGGCCGCACCAGCCTCCGACACCCAGGGGGACGCTCCTCGCAACAGGGGCAGAAAGTCAGGAGCTACCGATGACCGTCAACCCAGCGATCGAGAGCGACGAGGCCGTCGCCGACCAGCCGGGGTGCGAGCACCCGCCGTGCCCGCCGATGCCCGCCCCGGAACCGTCGCCCGCGCCCGACGGCTGCCACCACGAGCCGTGCGCGCCGGAGTCGGAACCGCCGGACACGGCGGACTGAGCACCGCCTCACAGCGTCTCGCCGACGGACCCCGGGGTCCGTCGGCGAGACGCTGCGGCGTGCCGGCCTATGAGCTCATCCCGCCCATGCCGCCCATCCCGCCGACGTCCATGACGGCGCCGGGCATGACCGAGAACTCCCGCATCATCCCGGCGTCCTCGTGTTCGAGGATGTGGCAGTGGTACATGTACCGCCCGGACGCGCCGCGGAACTGGCCCGCCACGGTGACCATCGTGCCCGGAGGCACCCGCATCACGTCCTTCCACCCGGTCAGCGACGGGTCGATCGGCAGCGAGTCCAGATGTGCGACCGGTGCGCCGGGGGCCGTGCCGCCCTTCGCGGGCAGGAAAGCGGCCGTGTCGTAGCCGTCGATCGACAGCGGCTGGAAGCGGGTCAGGTGGATGTGGATCGGATGCAGGATCCCGCTCAGGTTGAGGATCCGCCACACCTCCCAGCTGTCCTGCCTTGCACGCCAGTTGAGCTGGTCGTCGAAGTGGCGGGCCAGTCGCTGGTAGGTGGTGGTCACCCCGTTCTGGTCGGTGACCTGGATGATGCCGTCCTTCACCGCCGTCGTGGGCCCCTCCGAGGAGGGGACCTCGCCCAGCTCCCACAGCCCGAGCGTGCCGTCGGGGTCGGCGGCGAGTCCGAGCATCCGGTGCATGTGGTCCGGCGGGAGCCGGTCGTGGGTCAGGCGGTAGTACGACGGGGAGAGCGTCGTCGGCAGCCGGAAGGTGTCGGTCAGCGGCGCGTCGGCGACGCGGAACTGCATCACGTCCGGCTCCGGCAGCCGGTCGGCGGGGAGCGGGTCGCCGGGCTTGACACCGGCCGGCAGCGGGTCGCCGCGGAAGGGCGCCTGCGCGGAGTTGACCAGCCGCAGTGACTGGTCGCGGAACGCGCCGAAGTCCACCAGCACGTCCGCCCGTTCGGCCGGGGCCAGGGTCAGCCCCGCGTCGGTGATCGGCAGCGGAGCGCCCAGCAGACCGCTGTCCGTCCCGATCTGCCAGGCGGAGCCGGTGACCACCGTGCCCGCCTCGTCCAGCAGGTGCAGCCGGTAGGTGCGCGAGTTGGACGCGTTGAGCACCCGGAACCGGTACCAGCCCGGGCGTACCTCAAGGAACGGCCAGATGGTGCCGTTGACCAGCGTGTACGGCCCGACGAAGGGCAGTGTGCCGGTGGTCTTGTGCAGCAGTCGGCCGGTGAACCGCCCTGCCGCGTCCGTCTCCAGGTTGCGGTCGCAGACGATCAGCGGGATCTCGCGGTCGCCGCCGGGCAGCCCGAGCGCATCCTCCTCGTCGTCGCGCAGCAGGTACATCCCGACCAGCCCGGCGAAGACGTTCAGGCGGGTGATGTTCATGGCGTGGTCGTGGTACCAGAGTGTCATCGCGGGCTGGTCGTCAGGGTATTCGGACAGCTGCATGTCGCCGTGCAGGACGGCGTTCTCCATCCAGCCGTCGTTGTTGCCGCCGGTCACGGCGCCGTGCAGGTGGGTGACCTGCCAGGCGGGCAGCGAGGCCACGCCCTTGACGGGCTGGGCCTGGCCGATGCCCGGGTCGTTCATCGCCAGCGACGGGTTGCCCGGCGCGTCGGTGAGGAAGGCGTCCACGACGGGGTAGGGCGTCGTGGTGCCGTTCTCCCATGTCACGTGGAGCCGCTGCCCCCGGTGCACGTCGAACACCGGGCCGGGGAACTCGCCGTCGTACGTCCACAGCGGCGTCGGCGGCAGCTGCGTGTGCAACCGCAGGTCGACGCCGACGGTGCGGAGGGTGAACCGGGCTTCGCGCTCCGCGCGGTCCACGCGCAGCCGTCGCGGGATCCGCAGCGGATCGAGGAACTTGGTGAGGACGGTGTTGCTGGCTTTGGAACTGGTGGCTGTGGCGGTGGATGTCACGACGCCTCCTCGGAACCGGTGACTGTGGTAGGCCGTGGCCGCAGCGCGGCGACGACCTGGGGGATCAGGGGCAGCGCGGCGAACGCCGCGCCGAGCAGGCACACGCCGGACCATCCGGCGGCGGCCCAGACCGCGGCGGAGAGCGCGGAGCCGCCCGCGCCGCCGACGAAGTAGCAGGTCATGTAGGCGGTGGTCACCCGGCTGTGCGTGTGGGCGGGCAGCAGGGCGTAGATCTGCTGCTGGTTGGCGGTCTGCACCCCGCGCAGCCCCAGGTCCAGCAGGACGGCTCCGACACCCAGCAGCACCAGGTTCCCCCGGCCGAGCGCGAGCGGCACGAACGCCACGACCATCAACGTGCTGAAACCGAAGCGTGCGGGGCGCACGTGACCGTGGTCGCACACCCTGCCTGCGGGCTGTGCGAGCAGGACGCCGGCGATGCCGGTCAGCCCGAACAACCCGATGGCGCTCTCCCCGAAGTGGAACGGCGGACCGGAGAGGAGGAATGCCGTGGGCGTCCAGAAGGCGGAGAACGCGGCGAAGATGGCGAAGCCGGAGAAGCACCGGGCGAGGAGCAAGCGTTCCCCGGCGAGGAGATGCCCTATCCGGGGGCGCGAGGCTCTGCTGATATGCGGCTCCGCCGCGAACCCCCCTGTGCGGATAGCCCTGCGCATGGTGGGCTCCACCGGCGTGGGTCGCTTGTCGCGTGGTTCCCCGCGCCCCTGAGGTAGTGCAACTGCTGCCGTCACAAACAAGACTGCTGCCGCCGCGTACACCGCACGCCACCCCCACAGCGCAGCGACCTGTCCCGACACCACCCGTGCGAGCAGGATCCCCGCCGTCAACCCGCCCATGACGGTGCCGACCGCGCGTCCCCGCCGCTCCGCGCCCGCCATTGACGCCGTCCGCGCGACCAGCACTTGTGCCGCGCTGCCGAAGAGGCCCAGCCCCGCCGCCGCGACGCACAGCACGGGCAGCGCCGGGGCTGTCGCCGCGAGGACCGCCGCCGGGACGGCTGCCCACAGCAGGGCCGTCGCCAGCCGGTTCCGGGCGAGGCGGTCGCCGAGCGGGACGATCAGCAGCAGGCCTGCCGCATAGCCGAGCTGACCTGCCGTCACCACCGATGCCGCGCTTGACCGGTGGGCGTGGAACGCTGAGGCGATCGTGGGGAGCAGCGGTTGGGCGTAGTAGATCCCGGCCACGCCGACGCCGCAGGCGAACGCCGACACCGCCAGCTCGCCGCGCCGCAGCGTCGCCGTCGTCCGGGGTGTCGCGGTCGTCGCGGTGGACTCGGTCATCGCGGTTCCACGTCCGCAGGGCGGCGGGCGTCCAGCCAGCGGCCGTCGGGCGCGCCGAACTCCGCGTCGTCGCCCTCGCGCAGGTAGACGGTCTCGCCGCGGCGGACGGTGTGCAGGACCCGGCCGGTCATCGTCCAGCCCTCGTACGCGGACCAGCCGCACTTGGAGTGGATCGTGCCGGGCCCGAGCATCCAGCGTTCGTCCGCGTCGAAGAGGACGAAGTCGGCGTCCAGGCCCGGCCGCAGCCGGCCCTTGCGCTCGTCGAGTCCGAACAGCTCCGCCGGGCGCTCGGCGAGCAGCCGGACCAGCAGGGACAGGTGGGCGTCCGGCGGTTCGAAGGGCGCGCGGCGCCGCAGGCCGGTGTGGACGGCCGTCAGCATCTCCTGGACGCCGGGCAGTCCGGGCGGGGCCTGGGCGGGGGAGCGGAGCTTCTCCTCGCGGGTGTGCGGGGCGTGGTCGCTGCCCAGGGAGGCGGCCTGACCGCTCCGGATGGCACGCCACAGCCGCTCCTGGTCCGGCTGCTGCCGGAGCGCGGGGCTGAGCCGGGCCCGCGCGCCGACCCGGCAGGTCTCGGCGGCGGTGAAGGAGAGGTGATGCGGCGTCACCTCGAAGGTGACCGGAAGGCCCGCGTGCGCGGCGGCCGTGAGCAGGTCCGCCTCCTCCGCGGTGGACGCGTGCAGGATGTGCACGGTGGTGCCGTGGCGGCGGACGAGCTCCAGGACCCGCGCGACCGCGACGATCGCGCCGCTGCGCGGCCGGTGCCGCTCGTACTCGGCGTAGCCGGACGGCTCGCCGCGCCACTCGTCCAGCAGCCCGAACACCCCGTCGTCCTCGGCGTGCAGCAGCAGCCGCAGGCCGGACTCGGCGGCGGTGCGGAAGATCTTCTCCAGCTGCACCGGGTCCCGCACCACGTCCGGGGCGGTGTGGTGCCCGGCGAGGAAGACCTTGACGCTGGTCGCCTCGCGCGGGCCGACCGTGCGCAGCGGTGCGGGATCGTCGCCCGCGACGCCGAGGTGGAAGCGGAAGTCCACCAGCGAACTGCCGTCGACGAGTTCGGCCTTGCGGTGGGCCTGCTCGCCGGTGCGCAGCGGCGGGACGGTGTTGGGCATGTCGATCACCGTGGTGACGCCGCCCGCGACGGCGGCGCGGCTCGCGTGCGCCCAGTCCTCCTTGTGCGTCAACCCCGGTGTGCGGAAGTGCACATGGGAGTCGATCAGGCCGGGCAGCAGGTGGCGTCCGCCGCCGTCGAGCGTCCGCCGCGCGGGCGGACGCTCGTTCGGCCCCAGCAGGCAGGCGATCCGGCCGCCCGACACGGCCAGCCCGCCCGTCACCACCTCGTCCCCGTTCACGAGGCGGGCCCCGGTGACCACCAGGTCGTACGGCTGCTCCTGGTGGTGCGTCGTCAGGTCACTCGGCCCACTCAGCTCACTCATCGCCGACACCCACCGCGACCGTGCCCAGCGCGCGGGTCTCCTTGCCGCCGACGCTGACCCACTCCAGCTCGTCGTCCGGACCGTCGCCGGTGGCCGCGTAGGACGCGACGACCTGGCGGGCCGGCGTGTCGATGACCAGCTGTCCGGGGGCGCATGCGCTGTCACCGGCCGCCGTCAGCAGCCGGCCCGGGACCGTGCCGCGCAGCGCGGAGGCTGCGGCGAGGCAGACCGCGCCGGTCAGCGCCAGTTCCGGATGCCACCCCCCGACCGTCAGCGCTCGTACGGCGAGGTGACCGGGGGCGACCGGCACGACGGCGGCGACCTTGGGGAACGCCCCGTCCTGCGGCCAGCCCAACCGGGCCGCCTGTTGGCGACGCAGGCGTTCCAACGTCGCGTAGAGGTCGGGCTGTTCGCCCCGGAACAGCGCCTCGCGGTCCCGCACGCCCAGATGGGCCGCGTCGACGAAGAGGTAGGGGTTGCCCATGGCGACCACCCGGCCGCCGTCGCGCAGCAGCGTGCCGAGCCGGGTGCCGGGCGGGGCGATGAAGTGCGCGGTGAACACGGCGCGCCGGCCTGCGGCATGGTCCACCTGGCAGACCACCTGGTCACCGTTGTTCAGCACCCGCGCCCGGACGCGGTCCCCGGCGTGGAGCGCGGGCAACCGCCCGGCCTGCGCGGCTGCGGTCACCGCGGCCAGCAGTGAGTGGCCGCAGTTGCCGTTCAGGTCGAAGTGGTCGGCCGCGTCCGGCATCGCCTGGACGAAGCGGTAGTCCACGTCGAAGAGCGGGTGTGCGGACGGCCGGATCAGCGCCCACTTGAGCACCTCCGGCTCACCGGCCCGCCGCGGCAGGTGGCGGCGGATCCCGGTCAGTGCGGACAGGAGCTCGGCACCGTCGCCCGGGAGCGGATCGGGGAGCGCGTCGGCGTCCAGGACCAGGGTCGGGCCGGGCGCGCCGATGGCCCGGGCGAGGGCGGCGAAGCCCAGGTGGGTCGTCGGCGTGGTCAGTGGCGCAGCGGTCGGTGGCCGGGCCGTCGTGATCGTGGGCGTCGTCATCGTGGCGGTCATCACGCCACCTCCGTCAGTTCTCGTTCCTGGGCCGGGTGGAGGGCGGCGGTGCGGCGCACCGCGAACTCCTCGCGCCACAGCTCGAACATCAGCAGCGACCAGGTCGCCAGGGCCAGGCAGTCGGCCGGGCGGGCCTGCTGCGCCCGCAGCAGCCGGTCGACGGCGGCAGGGTCCAGCAGTCCGCCGGTGCGCAGCCGGGCGGGGGAGAGCACCTCGCGCGTGTACGCCCACAGCGGCGTCCCGGGCGCGAGCATGGCCGTGATCGGCAGCGTGAACGGCTGCTTGGGCCGGTCCAGCACGCTCTGCGGCAGCAGTCCGCGCGCGGCGGCGTAGAGGGCCACCTTGCCTCGGCCGCTCCCGGGTGCGAGCCGCTGGTCCGGCGGCAGGGCGCGGGCGAGCTCACGCACCGACCGCTGGCAGAACGGCAGTCGGACCTCGACCGCATGCGCCATGCTGAGGTGGTCGACCCGTCGCAGGTGGTAGGCGGGAAGCCGGACCTGGGTCTCGAAGTCGCTCAGCACGTCCAGCCGTGGCCGGTGCACGGCCTCCTCCCTCAGCCGGTCGGTGATCGCCTCCGAGGCGCTGCCGTACTGGCGGACGAAGGCGGCGTACTCGGCGCTGTACAGGCGCGGCCGGTACTCGGCCGGGATCGCCGCGAGGGCGTCGACGTAGCCGGGGAGCCAGGTGCCGTGCGTGGTGACGGCGGTGTGGACGCGGCCGTACCCGGCGAAGATCTCGTCGGCGGCGTCGCCGGTCAGCGCGACCTTGAACCCGGCCCGGTGCACGGCCTCGAAGAGGCCGTAGGTGCTGAGCGTGATCGGATCGGCGTTCGGCTGGCCCAGGTGCCAGGCCACGGCGGGCAGCAGCTCGGGGAAGCGGGCCGCGTCCAGCTCGACCTGGTGGTGCGCGGTCCCGGCCCGGCCCGCGACCTCACGGGCGAAGTGCCGCTCGTCGTGCGGCCATTCACCCCGGTAGGCGATGTTGAACGAGTGCACGGCGGCTCTGGGCCGGCCGGCGGCCATCATCGCGGTGACCAGGCTGGAGTCCAGCCCGCCGCTGGTGATCGCGCACACGTTCGCGTCCGCGACCGACAGTCGGCGCACCTCGTGGGCCAGCGCCTCGCGCACCTGCTCGCCCGGCGCGCCTTCACCGACGGGCGGACGCTCGGGGGCGGGGCGGCGGTGGAGCCGCAGCCCGCGCGAGCGCGTGCAGACGGCGGTGGTCCCGGGCGGCAGCACCTGCACCCCGTCGACGAGGGTGTGCTCGCCGAACGGCGTCTTGGTCGCCAGGTAGCTTTCCAGCCCGGGCTCCCACAGGCCGGGCCGCTCCCGTCCCATGGCGAGCAGCGCGGGCAGCTCGGAGGCGAAGTGGAGCCGGTGGCCGTCCCACCGGTAGTAGATCGGCTTCATCCCGGCGTCGTCGGTGGCCAGCACGAGCGTCGGCTCGGCGCGTAGGTCGACCAGCGCGAGGGCGAACATGCCGTCGAGGTGCTCGGCGAAGACCGTCCCGTGCTCCTGGTAGAGCCCGGGCAGCACCGCGCCGTCGCAACGGTCGGTGAAGCGGTGGCCGCGTGCCGTAAGGCGGGCGCGCAGCTCGTCGTGGTTGTAGATCTCGCCGTTGAAGACGGCCTTGATCCGGCCGCCCGCGCCGTCGTACGGCTGCCGCCCGCCCGCCGGATCGGTGATCGCCAGCCGGTTGCAGCCCAGCGCCCAACCGGCGCCGTACGCCAGCCGCGCCTCGTCCGGCCCGCCGTGCCGCTGCAGCGCGCCGGCCGCGCGCATGTCGTGCGGGGAGAGGTCGGCGTCGAAGTGGCCGTGGATCCTGCACATGATGGCCCGTGCCTTCCACTGGGGGTTCTCGGGGTATTCCCGATGCCCCCAACCTCCCCGGCCCGCTGTCCCGCCCGCCTGAGCCCGTTGTCCCGACCTCGCCCGGTCCGGGCCCGGTCCTCGCCCGGGTGAGCCTCCTGCCCGACGGGCTCCGCCAGCGGCGCGCCGCATCCGCGCCCCGTTCGGGTGGACTCTGCGCTCGTCGTCGGCGAATCCGCGTGGCGTCGCCCACGGGCCGATGCTGACGGAGCGTAACCTGCATCGCGTACGCCTTCATCGAAGGAGACGCGATGAGCGCCACTGACCGTGCGGTGAGCAGGGGTTTTCGGCGTTCGGGGACGGCGCTGCTCGGCGCGCTGCTTGCTGTGTCAGCGACCCCAGCCACTCCAGCCACCCAGGCCGCGGCAGTCGCCGCGCCTGCGGCGGGCGTCGAGTACATCGCCCTGGGCGACTCGTTCGCGGCCGGTCCGACCCTCATGCCGCAGGACGGCTACCACCCCGACCCCTGCCTGCAGTCGGACGTCGACTACCCTCATCTGCTCGCGAGGGACCTGGGCATCACCGCGTTCCGCGACGTCACCTGCAGCGGTGCGACCAGCGCGAACGTCCTGACCACTCCGCAGACGGCGGACCTGCCGGGCGGATCGGGAGTCCCGCTGCAGATCGGCGCGGTGTCGCCGTCCACGGCGCTGGTCACCCTCACGATCGGCGCCAACGACATCGACCTGGCCCAGTTCGCCGCGGGCTGCGTCAACCTGATGCCGCCCCCGCTCGGGACCTCGTGCAAGGCGACCGAGACCGCAGGCGGCGTCGACAAGGGCGCGGCACTGGTCGCTGCGGAGGCCCCCCGCTTGGCCGCCGTCCTCGACGCGGTGCACCAGCGGGCCCCGCAGGCCCGGATTCTGATCACCAGTTACGCCGACTACTTCGGAGCGGCCGGCTGCTTCCCGCGCCAGCCGTTCTGGCCGCAGGACGCCGCGTATCTGCAAGGGCTGGTGGACCAGCTCGGCCGGGTGACCGAGGCCGTCGCCGCACAGCACCACGCCCAGTACGTCGACTTCATCGGCCCCGGGGCGGGACACGACGGCTGCCGGCCCACCAGTAACTGGGTCAACCTGATCGTCCCCGGTCACACCGGGGGCACCATCCCGATGCACCCCACTTTGCTCGGTGAGCAGAACTTCGCCCGGATCATCGTCGAGCACCTGGCCCAGGGCTGATCGAGCGTCACCGCTGGGCCTCCGCCGGGCGCAGGGTCTCGGCCACCTGCGACCGGCACCGGCCTGTTCCGACGCCTTCCGCGTTGTGCGGAAACCGTGGTGGGCTGGGGAGTTAGTGACTCTGACATGACGACGCGTGCAGGAATTGGCTAGCCTGCTCGGCATGACGGCGCTCGGGGGAGACAGTGCGGACGGCTCGGACCTGCATGGCCTCGGGGCCGTGCCGTTGGCCGGCGGCGACCCGCGGCGGATCGGTCCGTTCACGCTGACGGGTCGGCTCGGCTCCGGCGGGATGGGCCGGGTCTTCCTGGGGGTCGCCGACGGGCGATTCGCCGCGGTGAAGCAGGTCCACCCGCACCTGACCGAGGACAAGGAGTTCGTCCAGCGCTTCGGCCACGAGCTGGACAACCTGGCCCGCCTGCCCGCCGGGGTCAGCGCCGCCCTGCTGGACAGCGACCGTGAGGCCCAACCGCCGTGGCTGGCCGCCGCGTACGTCCCCGGTATCACCCTGGACGAGGCGCTGGAGCTGAACCGCGGACCGCTGCCCGTGCCGGACATCTGGCTGTTGCTGCGGGAGGCCGCCGCAGGGCTGGCAGCCGTGCACGAGATCGGCATCGTGCACCGGGACCTGAAGCCGTCGAATGTGATGCTCCGTCAGAACGGCGTCACCCTCATCGACTTCGGCGTGGCGCGGGCCCTGGAGCAGAGCCGGCTGACCCAGTCGGGCATGGTGATCGGCACCCCGTCGTACATGTCGCCCGAGCAGGCGTCCAGCGACCGCGCGGTGACTGAGGCAACAGACGTGTTCGCGCTCGGCTGCCTGCTGGGGTACGCGGCGACGGGGAAGCCGCCGTACGGTGACGGCAGCGGCGTGCAGATGCTCTACCGCATCGTCCACGAGCAGCCCGATCTCGAGCCGTTGCGTGCGGTCGACGAGGAACTCGCCGCCGTGGTCGCCCAGTGCCTCGCGCGCGCTCCGCAGGATCGGCCCACCAGCGCCGAGTTGGTGGCGCGGGCCACGCGGCACGTGGGCCTGGACGTGACACCGTGGCCGTCCGGGGTCCGCGAGCGCCTGGCACTGCGCGCCGATGCCGTGCAGCGCGTCCCTGATGTGGCGACCATGGTGATGGCGCCCGTGCCGGACGGCCCCGCCGGACCGGCCGGGCCCGCTACGCCCGTCGCCCAGATCGTGGCGCCGGCCGGCGAGCCGGAGAGGCCCAGGCGGCGCGGATTCCGAGGGTTCGTGATTCCCCTGCTGGTAGCCGTCGGTGCAGGCGCGGTGGCGCTCGTGCCGTACCTCATGGACCAGCATGCGGGCGGCACGCCCTCCGCCTCCGGCAGCGGCACGACGAGCGCGGTCGCCACGCTCGGCACGCCGTCCGCGTCCGCCTCCGCCTCCGCGAGCAAGTCCGCGTCGGCCTCGCCGTCGTCGCCGTCCTCGCCCAAGGCGAGCGATTCCACGTCGCCCCGCGCCAGCGGTGGGGGCACCGGCGGGGCGAACGGCGGCAGTACGGGCGGCTCCGGCGGCACCAGCACCGGCAGCGGTGGTGCCGGGACGTCGGGCGGATCCAACAACTCCACCGGGGCCAACGGCTCCACGGGGCCAGGCGGCGCCACCGGTTCGACCACCTCGGGGACGTCGGGCGGCACGGGAACGCGCGGTGGCACGGGCGGCTCCGGAGGCAGCGTCACCCCGAGCGGAACCCACCGGCTCAGGTCCGCCCTGGACGGCCAGTGCCTGGCCCAGAGTGCGTCCCACAGCACCTCCGGCTACATCGCGGCCTGCGCCTCGGGCAGCCCGTTCGAGTGGACCTACGCGTCGGTCTCCGGCGGCACCTTCGAACTGCTGAACCCCGACTCCGGCAACTGCCTGGCAGGCAGCGGGGACAACTACACCTACATGGTCTCCTGCGGCAGCACCAGCGCCGACGTGTGGAGCTTCGGCCAGCCGACCTCTTCCGGCGCGACGCTGGAGAACCCCTCAGCCGGGCAGTGCCTCCAGAACGACGCCACCGTGGGCGGCTACGCGGTCCTCACCGCCTGCAGCTCCTCCGCCGACGAGATCTGGTCCAACGACTGACGGACTGTCAGGGTGTGCGGGCTGTGCGGGCTGTCAAAGCCGTCAGCCGAGGCGGGCGGGGAACCCGCCCGTGGCGATCGGGCCCCAGCGGTCGGGGGTGATGCGCACGAGCGCTTTGCCCTGCTCGACCATCGCGTCGCGGTACTCCGCCCAGTCCGGGTGCTCGCCGGAGATGTTGCGGAAGTACTCCACGAAGGCATCGAGGGCGGCCGGCCCCTCGGCCGCTTCGAGTACCTCGGCGTGACCGTCCACCTGCACCCACGCGCTGTCCCACTCGTCGGACAGCACCATGACGCTGACCTCGGGGCGGAGCCGGGCGTTGCGAGCCTTGGCGCGCTCGGGGTAGCTGGAGATGACGATCCGGCCGGAGTCGTCGACACCGCCGGTCACGGGGGACGCCTGCGGCGCCCCGTCGGCGCGCCGGGTGATCAGGATCATCCGGTGCCGCGGGCGGATGAACTCCAGCAGGCCGTCACGCTCGACCTTCGTGTTCGCCGCGATGTTTCGTGCCATCAGTTCTTCTCCCCTCGGAGGCCTTCGGCCACCCTATTCGAGCCGTTGGCACTGCGGATGTGTGTCCAGACCAACGTGGCGATGATCAACGCGGTACCGGCGTGGAGCAGCCACCATCCCGGGCCGAACGTGACCGACAACCCCGCCTGGACGGCCGCCGGCAGTGCGTGAACCACCGCGAAGTGATCGGGCCGTAGCTGTAGGTCCGTGATGACCAGACAGATCGGGAGGACCAGGGCGCAGGCGTATCCGAGGATCCGAAGGCCGGGATGCGGCCGGTAGGGCAGGACAGCTGCGCAGACGAGCGCGGCCAGGGCGGGCAGGAGCCACGGCCAGGGCAGCAGCGTCCCGCTCGACGAGAGGGAAGGGAACTGGTCGAGTCCGAGCGCGCTGTGGAGCGCCAGGTTGCTCCGGTCGGCCATGCCCTGGGGGAGGCCCAGTGTTGGAGAGAGCCGGAGGCCGACCGCCTTCAGCGGCATGGCGATGCCGCACAGCGCCAGCACGCCGACCGGCCCGAGTACGGATGCCGCGGCCCTGTACCGCGGTTGTGGTCCGGGGGCGGTCTGAGGCGAGGCCGGTGGCTGCCTCGGCGGCGGGTAAGCGGCGTGGATGCCGGGCCCGCCGGCGACCGGCCGGGTGGCGGGTGCCGTCGGCGTGTAGGACAGGCTCCGGGCGAGCAGCGACTCGGCCTGCGGGCCGGTGAGGCGCGCCTTCGGGTCCTTCACCAACAGTCCGTTGATCAGCGAGGCCAGCGGACCGGCCAGGGCCGTCGGCGGAGCGTCCTCGAACAGGACCGCCGCGAGGGTGGCCACGGGGGTGTCACGCCGGAACGGCAGCCGCCCTTCCACGGCCTGGTAGAGCGTGGCCCCCAGCGAGAACAGGTCTCCGGCGGGGCCCGCCGGGGAACCGTGGGCCCGCTCGGGCGCGAGGTAGTCCACGGATCCGATGAACACGCCGGACGCAGTGAGTGCCGTCTGGTCCTGCTGCACCGCGATCCCGAAGTCGGCCAACAGCACCTGGCCGTCGTCGGCCAACAGGATGTTCGCCGGTTTGACGTCACGGTGGACGATCCCGGCCGCGTGAGCCGCGGCGAGCGCGGCAAGAACGGCCTGTGCCACCCGCGCCGCATGGACGGGCGTGAGGGGGCCTTCCTCGGCGATCCGGTCGCCCAGTGAACGACCGACGATCAACTGCATGACGATCCACGGCACGCCGGAGTCCACGGCGACGTCGTGGACTCCGGCAACGTTCGGATGGTCCCGCAACCGGGCCGCGTGGCGGGCCTCCCGCTGGGCGCGCAGCACTCGCTCGGTGTGTTCCTCCGGCGAGGCCGTGGGGGGAAGTTGGACCTCCTTCACGGCCACGTCCACACCGAGCACCTCATCGTGGGCCTGCCACACGCTGCCGAACCCGCCAGTGCCGAGCCGCTTCTGGAGCCGGTACCGCCCACCGACCAGTTGCCCCGGTCGGCCGGCGCCGGCGTCCCCGACGACACCGACGTCGTTGCCTTCCTGCGACACCTTCTGCCCCCGTCCCCGTCCCAAGTACAGTCCGCCACCGCAGTGTTCCAGATCCCGACACGCGGCAGAGCAGCATCCGGGTCGGGGACCGTCTCCAGCGCGGCAGGCACCTCGTCGGCCGTCACCGGTCCCTGCGACACCCGGCGGCGCTGTGCGCCCTGCGGGCCGCCCCTGGCCTGTGAACGACCCTGAAATGGCGTCTGTTGGTGGCGGGTCATCAGCTTGGCACGTTCCGGGCCGTGCTCGTAGGCAAGGGGTGCGAGGTCGGGGTGGTCGCTGCCACGGCCATGGCACGACGTCGCGCGAGGCGGCCCGAGCAGCGGTAGCCGATGACCATGACGGCGATCACCACCGCCGTCTCGGCGCTGCCGTAGGCCCAGGTGGACGCGCTTGCCTGCTTGGCAGGCAGCTTCGGCGGCGGGGCGTCGGCGAGGGTCGTCTGCCGCGCCTTGCCTACCTGTTGTGCCTGCTGTGCTTGCTGCGCCTGGTAGGCCTGGCTGCGGGCCGAGCCGTGCAGAAACGGTGCGACGAACAGCACCAGCAGTACCAGTGCGACCTCCGCCGCCACGACGATGGGGAAGCGGCGCAGGGCGACACCGGCGGCGCGTCCGGCGTCGCCCTCGGTGCGCAGTGCCTGGACCCGGGGGTGGAGCCAGAACTGGTTGAAGGCGCCCAGCACGAGCACCGAGCCGAATATCAGGATCTTCACGCCGAGCACGCGCCCGTACATGGTGCTGAGCAGTTGCCCCGGGCCGTCGACGTGCTCCCAGTAGAGGAACAGTCCGGACAGGGTGATCGCCGCGACGCAGACGGTGGCCGCCAGGGAGAAGCGCCGGATGGTCGGCGCCCAGAAGGTGCCGCGGTCGGCCGGTGCCACCGCGCCGGGCAGGGCGAGAAGCAGTAGGCCGACCAGTCCGCCCAACCACACCGCGGCGCCGAAGAGGTGCGCCAGCCAGACGACCGTCTCGAAGACGGTGCGCCCCAGACCGTTGCGGACCTGCGTCGGGAACCTGGCACTGCCCAGGGCTGTCAGACCGGCCGTCAGCCCCGACCACAGCAGTGCGCCGTGGAAGCGTCCGGCCGGGGCGCGGCGTAGCGCCACTGGGATGAGCAGCAGGGCCCCGAGCATCGGCAGACCCACCTGCAGGCCGGAGAGGAACCCGCCACCGCTGCCGTCGAAGAGCCCGGCCCAGGCGGCGGGGTAGTCGTAGCCTCCGCCCGGTCCGCCGGCGGCGTCGTGCGCCAGGCCGACCAGGGCGGCCGGGCCCGCGAGCGCTCCGGCGGCGACGGCGGCTGCGGTCAGCCGGGTGCGGACCCGGGCCTGGGTATCGGCTCCGACCCGCCCGGAGGGGGCCGCCACCAGCAGGGCGAGCACGATCAGCCCGACGAAGGCCATCACCGTGCTCCAACTCGCCCATGCCAGTGCGCTGTCCAGGAACGGCCCCAGCGGGGTGGACGGCGACGGCGCCGCAGTCGGAAGCGACTGCGGCAGCGGGTCGGAAAAGGGCATGGCGAACCATCCTTAGCGGGTGAGGGCGGGCAGCGCAAAGGCTGGCTTAGGTAAGGCTTACCTAACCTCAAGGGGCGAGTGATTCGCAAACCGGCTTCATGCCGGGTGGTCGGGGGTCGGCTGACGGACCGTCCGGCCGCCGGACCTGTCGCGGTGCTGATGAAGCGCTTGAGACAACCAGTCAGAACTCGGAGACCGCCGCCACCTGCCCGGCTCCGCTGACACTCGTTCATGACCGCGACGGCGTCCCGCTGACGCGGTGACCCGGCGCACGTTGACGCGGCGAGCCCGGGCGCGGTGCGATGCCTGAATCATCCTCAGGAGGAGGTACGCATGACCAGTGCCGGCCGTGAATACGTGTCCGTCCGGACGGAGATCGCCGCCGCGCCGGACGCCGTCTGGGCCGCGGTCGCCGATGTGACGCGCATGGGCGAGTGGAGCCCCGAGTGCACCGGTGCGGCCTGGCGGGGCAGTCCGGGCGGACCGGTGCTCGGTGCGCGGTTTCAGGGGCGCAACCGCAAGGGCGGGATCCGCTGGAGCACCGTCTGCCGCGTCGTCGAAGCCGAGCCGGGGCGCAGCTTCGCCTGGGACGTCAGCTTCGGGCCGATACCGGTCGCCCGCTGGGGATTCCGCCTCACACCGGGCGGCGCGGACGGCGGCGTGACGGTGGTGGAGCAGTTCTGGCAGGACCGCCGCGACCGGGTCAGCGCCTGGACGACGGAGACCGTGCTGCGCACCGGCGGCCGCGCGGAATGGAACCGCAGGAACATGACGGTGACGCTCGCCGCGCTGAAGCGCTCGCTGGAGGCCGACTCGACGGCAGACGAACAGCATCCCTGAACGTCAGGACCGCTGAAGGTCGGCCTGGGTCCCGACCTCCTCCAGCGGCCCACCCTCCGTCCGCGGAGCTGCCATGGAGGCGGCGAGTATCGCCTGGACCGCTCCGCGGACCTGGTCTGCGACCACCTCGGGGGTGGCGGAGTCGAGCTTTCCGTCCAGGTGCAGGAACGCCAGGCCGTGGACCAGGGCCCACACCGCGGTCGACAGCGCCTCCGGATCGCTGCCAGGGAAGACGCCGTGGACGATGTCGCGGACGTACTGCGAGATGGCGGCTGTCGCAGCGACCCGCTCCTCGTTGCTCGGATCGCAGGGCTCCGCGAACATCACCCGGAACAGTGCCGGGCGCTCGAGCCCGAAGCGCACGTACGCGACCGCGACCGTGGCCAGCTCGTCGGGAGTCGCGGGTGAGGGGTGCGCGGCAGCCAGGGCGTCGGCCAGCTCGCGGTAGCCCTCCGCGGCGACTGCCGACACCAGTGCGTCGCGGTCCGCGTAGTGGCGGTAGGGGGCCGTCGCCGACACCCCGGCCCGGCGCGCGACGGCCCGCAGGGACAGACCGGCGCTGCCGTCCTCCTCCAGCAACTCCCGTGCCGCGCGCAGGCACGCGGCCCGCAGATCGCCGTGGTGATAGGAGCTGGTCGGCTGTGGCACGGGTCACCCTCTCTGATGTTTACGCCGCATACATTCCTGGCCTAATGTGAGCGTTGTACACATCGTAGTCGAGGAAATCGATGGACAGGAGATTCCCGATGGCCAGCACGCTGTTCTCGCCACTGAAGCTGCGCTCCGGGGCGGTGCTGCCCAACCGGATCGCCAAGGCGGCCATGGAGGAGAACCTGGCCGGCGCGGGTCAGCTGCCCGACCGCCTGCTGATCGACCTCTACCGGCGCTGGGCCGCCGGCGGCACCGGCCTGCTGATCACCGGCAACGTCATGGTCCACGCCGAGGCGCTGACCGGTCCGGGCGGCGTGGTGCTCGACGAGGCCGCGCCGCTTGCGCCGTTCGTCGAGTGGGCCAAGGCCGGCAAGCCCGCCGGTGGGTCGATCTGGATGCAGATCAACCACCCCGGCCGCCAGGTCTCGTCCGACATGCCCGGCGTCGTGTGGGGACCGTCCGCCGTCGGTGTCGATCTGGGGAAGCTCAGCAGCCGCTTCGGCAAGCCGGTCGCCATGACCGCGGAGCAGATCGAAGCCACCGTGAACCGGTTCGCGGTCACCGCCCGCCGCGCCGAGGAGGCGGGCTTCGACGGCGTGGAGATCCACTCCGCACACGGCTACCTGCTGTCGCAGTTCCTCTCGCCCCTGGTCAACAAGCGCACCGACCGGTGGGGCGGGTCGCTGGAGAACCGGGCCCGGATGCTGCTGGACGTCGTCCGCGCCGTCCGCGGCGTCGTCTCGCCCTCCTTCGCGGTCGCCGTGAAGCTCAACTCCGCCGACTTCCAGCGCGGTGGCTTCGACGCCGACGACGCGCGTCAGGTGATCGAGTGGCTGGCGCCGCTCGGCGTCGACCTGGTCGAGCTGTCCGGCGGCAGCTACGAGAGCCCGGCGATGACCGGCCGCCCCGCCGACGCCCGCACCGCGGCCCGGGAGGCCTACTTCCTGGAGTTGGCCAAGGAGTTGCTCACCACCAGCCCCCTCCCGCTGATGCTCACCGGCGGCATCACCCGCCGCGACACCGCCGAGGCGGTCCTGGACAGCGGCGTGCACGTCATCGGCATGGGCACCGCCCTCTCCGTCACCCCCGACCTGCCCAACCGCTGGGTCGAGGGCCGCGAGGCCGACCGGCAGATCCGGCCGGTGACCTGGTCCGACAAGGCCCTCGCCTCGGCCGCCAGCATGGCCATGGTCCGCCACCAGCTCCGTCGCATCGCCCGCGGCAGCGCCCCGAAGCCGGGCACCCGCCCGGCCGTCGCGCTGCTGGCCGAGCAGCGTCACCAGCGCAAGGCACTGCGCGGCTACCGCGCCTGGCTGCCCACGTCGCAGGCCACCCGGTGACGGTCCGGGTGCGATGACCACCCCACAGACCGGCGTTCTGGTTCTCCGTCATGGCGGCAGAGGGTGCGAACCAGAGTGCCTCTCCAGGCTCAGCCGGATTCCTTGGCTGCGGGCCGGTCGACGGTCTGGAGGTGCTCCAGGCGGCTGCCCTCGATATCCGGGTCGGGTACATAGCGAGTGAACCAGCGTGGGTGGTACCAGATCCGGGCGCCGACGATCGCCATCACCGCCGGGACCACGGTCAGGCGGACCACGAAGGCGTCGAGGAGGACGCCGATGGCGAAGCTGAAGCCGATGGCCTTGATGGTCGGGTCGTTGGTGAACATGAAGGCCACGAAGATCGAGAACATGATCAGGGCGGCCGCGGTGACCACCCGCGCGGCCCGCGACGTACCGCGTTCGACGGCGCCGCGCGCGTCGTCGGTGGCGATGAAGTCCTCCTTGATCCGGGACACGACGAAGACCTCGTAGTCGCTGGAGAGGCCGAAGATGATGGCCAGCATGATCAGCGGCAGGAAGCTGATGGTCTCCGTCGGCGTGATGCCGAAGATGTGCCGTCCCCAGCCCCACTGGAACATCGCCACCTGCGCGCCGAACGCCGCCGCGACCGACAGCAGGAAGCCGATGATCGACTTGATCGGCACCAGGATCGTCCGGAAGGCCAGGGTCAGCAGCACGAACGCCAGCCCGATGACCACGGCGAGGAAGACGGGAAGGGCGTCGGCGAGTTTCTGGGAGACGTCGATGTTGGACGCGGTCGTCCCGCCGACCAGAATCGGTGCGCCGACGACCGCCTCGATCGCGGCGCGGTGGTCGCGCAGGCCGTGCACCAGATCCGCCGTCGCGGTGTCGTTGGGGCCGGTCTTGGGGATCACCCGGACGATCGCCACCTGCGGGGTCACCGCCAGCGGCGCCGCTGCGGCGACGTTCTGCTGGGTCGCGAGTTCCGCCGCCAGCCGCTGGGCGTTCGCCGGCGGCACGCCGTGCTCGGTCACCACCAGCAGCGGACCGTTGTAACCGGGGCCGAAGTGATCGCTGATCAGGTCGTAGGCGCGGCGTGAGGTGTCGGAGGTCGGTTTCGAGGCCCCGCTCGGCAGCCCGAGCTGGATGTCCAGCGCCGGGACGGCCAGGAGCAGCAGAAAGCCGACGCCGGCCACCGCGACCAGCGGCCGGTACCGCACGACGAACCGGGACCACCGGGCCCCGAACGCGCGAGGCGACTCCTCCGCCGAGGTCTTGGCCACCCGCTCGTGGTGCCCGGGGCGCAGCCGGCCGCTGACGAACGAGGTGATCCTCGTGCCGGCGAACCCGAGCAGGGCGGGCAGCAGCGTCAGTGCGATCAGCAGTGCGACGGCCACCGCGGCGGCGGCGGCGAGCCCCATGACCGTCAGGAACGGGATGCCGACCACGGACATGCCGCACAGCGCGATGATCACCGTCAGCGCGGCGAAGACGACCGACCCGCCTGCGGTGCCCACGGCCAGGCCGACGGACTGCTCCGTATCCATGCCCTGGAGCACCTGGTTGCGGTGCCGGAACAGGATGAACAGGCCGTAGTCGACGCCGCAGGACAGCCCGAGCATGATCGCGACCGTGGTCGATGCGGAGGCGATGTTGATGACCGAGGCCAGTGCGGTGATACCCATCAGCGAGACGACGACCCCGAGGACCGCGGTCAGGATCGGCATTCCGGCGGCGACGAGTGCGCCGAAGGTGACCAGCAGGATGAAGAAGGCGATGATCAGGCCGATGAGCTCGGGAAGTTCCGAGGGCACCAGTCGCCAGCCCGGATAGACGCTGCCGGAGTACTCCACCTGCACGCCCGCCTGCTGTGCGGGGGCCACCGCGGCTTTGAGGTCGTTCAGGGACGCGTCCTTCACGTCGCCGGGCTGCCCGTTCCACTGCACGCTGACCAGCGCGGCCTTCTGATCGGGCGACACCCCGTGAGCCGCGTAGGGGTCGGAGACCGTCGCCACCTGCGGCACGCCCCTGATCCTGGCCAGGGACGCCTCCACACCGGCCCGTGGGCCCGGGTTGGTGACCGCCTGCCCGGCGGGCGCGGCGAACACCACCTGCGTCTGACCCCCGGCCAGCGCCGGCAGCGTGTGCTTGAGCAGGTCCGTCGTCCGCTGCGACTCCGTGCCCGGAATGGTGAACGTGTCGTTGGTCTTGCCGCCGCTCGCTGTCGCCAGCACGATCGCGACCACGGCCACGACCAGCCAGAAGCAGAGCACGATCCGCCGGCGCCGAAACGCCCAGCGGGCGAGCTGGAACAGGTACGTGGACACGCTGGCGCCTCCGCAGGATGCCGGTCGGCACGCCGGACATCTGCTCCGGGACGGCCGCGCTGTCCACGCAATTCTGTGCAGGCCGGTGGGCTCGCGCGATTCGGGCGCGTCCAGCCGGGGCTCCCGGCCCGCCCTGGTCGGCGCCCCCGCAGGTGGGGATCCGCTCCAGAACATCCCGAACGGCTCAGCGGGGAGTGCGAGTCGCGTGGGGATGGCGTTTGTTGGGTGAGTGCCCGTCATGAGCAGGGGCTGTCGCGCGTTGTCCCAGAGGGGAATCGGCCTGTGTCCTGGCCCCAGATATGTCCGCGTCCCGGAGTATGGCTCTGCGGGCTGCTCCCGCTGATTGCGATCTCACTGGTGACGCCCCAACCGGCTGCGGCCGCTGAGGTGATTCCGGCTGCGGCTTCTCCGGTGATTCCTCCGCAGACGCCTCTGGTCTTCAGCGATCTGTTCCGGAAGGCGGACTGGGGCAGGCCCGGTGCCGTGTGGTGCCCCTACACGTCGGCCTATCCCGACGGGCGGACCAACCCGGGCAACTTGAAGCTGGACAACATCACGACCGGGGCGATGTCCGTCGTCAAAGGCGGGGGTGTGCTCTTCCGTGCCCGCCCGCTCACGCACTCTCCGGTCGGTCAGTGGGCCACGGGTCTGCTCACGACCGAGCCCTGGGACGGCGGCCCCTGCGGAGGCGACGGGTTCATGGTGCGCCCCGACGACTACGTGGTGGTCCATCTACGCTTGCCGAACCGCACCGAGGGCGGGGGTCACGCGGCCTGGCCCGGAGTGTGGACGTGGAACGACGGTGACAACGAGGTCGACATCCTGGAGTGGCACAGCGAGTTGCCCGGTTTCGCGGAGTTCGTCAACCATGTGGACGGTGACAACGGCGCGCTGGTCCGGAACAGTCTCCTCGGCTTCGGAAAGTGGATATACGTCGGTGCCCGGCTCGGCACCGACTCCGTCACCTGGTATCTCGGCGACTCAGTGCGGGACCTGAAAGCCGTCTTCAACGACCACAAGGGCGTGCCGGCCGACTGGAAGGCATATCTGATCGTCAACCTCAGCATCTCCGGGCAGCCGGGTCGGGAGCCGACGACCTTGACGCCCATCACCACCGAGATCTCCAGCGTGCAGGTCTACCGTCCACTCGTGAAACCACTGTGACTCCCCGTCCGAAGGAGAAGAGCATGCACCGCGGCCTTGCTGCCCTCGCCTCCGCGCTGACAGTCGCGTCCCCGTCCGCCCTCGGCATCGCCGCTCCGGCGCACGCTGCAGGGACGCAGCTCCTCTCCTGCACCATCAGCGCCGAGGAGAGCTTCAGCCCCGGAGTCCAGATGGTGTCCGCTCCACAGAGCGTCGGCGGGGTTCTGCACGGACTGGGGCAGACCGCGGGGCCCGCCTGCGCTCCTGCTGCCGACGGCATCACCAGCTTGGACGCCACCTTCACAGGAATGGGCCAGGCCAGCTGCTTCACCGACCCGGCACTGCGTGCTGTCAAGCTGAACGGCACCATGGCGATCACCTGGAAGAAGGCCAACGGAGCAGCCGTCGGATCTTCCCGGGTCAATTGGAGTGCGAGTCAGGTGGACCTTGGGAGCACCGTGCTCGCCGGAACTGTCTCTTCCGGGGTGTTCAAGGGGGCAACCATGTCGGTGACCGGCCTTTCGGCAGACGCGGTGATCAGCGTCACGGGTGGGTGCAGCGCGAGTTCGCCCCTCACGAGTGTCCGCACCACCGACACGTACCTCCGGCTCACGCAGGTGTGACAGCCCAGGCCCGGTGTCCGGCCCTGCGGCGCTTACTTCTCGTAGGTGTTCTTCCAGCGGGCGCGGTGCTGCCTGTCGCCTTGCCCGGCCCCGTTGACCTGGGGGAAGGATGTCAGGGGTGTGCCGCTGTTCCACAGGCCGAGCAGGTCGCGGTGCAGTGCCCAGATTCCGTGCTGGCGGCACAGGTCCTGGGCAGGGCGGGTGAAGCGTGTGGTGGTGACGAAGATCCCGACCTGGGCCCGGTGGTGCTGCAGTGCGCCCATGAGGTCACGGATCTCCCGGGCGGGGATCGCGTTACGGGGCGCGTAGCGCTTGCACTGCACGACCATGGTGCGCCCGTCGGGGAGGAGCCCGCGGACGTCGGCCCCGTTGTCGCCGGCACCTCCGACGCGGACGACCTCGGTACAGCCGTCGCGGCGGCACAGGGCGGCCACGAGGTCCTCGAACTGGGTGCCCGTCATCTGGTCGACCTCGGCGAGGGTGCGGTGCCCGGCCGCGATCGCGTCCTGCTCGCGCCACAGCCGGTCCTGGCGGCGTGCGGCCCGGTCGCGGCGCCACAGCGCCTGACCGGCCGCACCGACCGCCGCGGCGCCGACCAGGACAGTGACGTACGGCCACACCGTGCCCCAGTGGGCGGCCAGGAGTATCCCGCTGACGAGTGCGCCGAGCGCCGCGAGTGCCTTGAGCCTGGTGGTGCGCCGCCGGGCGGCAGCGGTCCCTCTCCTGCGCGCCATGCCGACCCCCTGTGAAGTGACCTGCCGTCATCCCTCCCCAGGGCGGCGCGACAGCGAACACTCTTGTGCGGACGCGGCGCGCCGGCCGCTGCTGCTGCCCCGCGCGGTGTGACCCGCCGGCCGTCCGACGGCGATCGTCAGCGCAGTCCGGCGAAGAGGTCGTTCTCGGGGAGGGGCGCGCTTGTGGTGTCCTGGACGCGGACGAAGGTCTCCACACCCATCAGCCCGGTGAACTTCTCCTTGCCCATCTTCAGGAAGAAGATGTTCTCGCCTTGGCTGGCGTGCGCGGCGAGGGCGTCGAACTTCTGGCCGCCGAACTCGGTGGTGTCGACCCAGGTGGTGATCTCCTCGTCCGGGAGTCCGATCTCGGGCATCGTGGCGGCCTCGTCCGGTTCCGGCTCCCAGTCCGCGCCGAACTCGCGCATGACCTCCCCGAATTTCTGCATCATCGAGCGGGGCGCCGTCGTCCAGTAGACCTTGGGCGTCATTTCGGTCATGGCCAGCGCGGCCGTGGTGATGCGGTTGGCCTGGATGTGGTCGGGGTGGCCGTAGAAGCCGTTCTCGTCGTAGGTGACGACCACGTCGGGCTGGTAGAGGCGCAGGAGTTCGGCGAGACGGGCCGCACCCTCCTCCACGGGGGTCTGCCAGAAGGACCCGGGGGCGTCGTTGGCCGGCCAGCCCATCATCCCGGAGTCGGCGTAACCGAGTGTCTCCAGATGATGGACGTTCAGGACTTCGCAGCTGGCTTTGAGTTCCTGGAGCCGCATCGCGGCCACGGCCTGCGGCTCGTGTCCGGGTTCGCCCGGCTTGACGCCCCCGGGCCCGTCGCCGCAGGCTCCGTCCGTACAGGTGACGAGGACCGTCCGGATGCCCTCGTGCGCGTAGCGGGCGAGGATGCCTCCGGTCCCGGTGGCTTCGTCGTCGGGGTGGGCGTGCACGGCCATCAGGGTCAGGGGCCGGTCGTTCATCAGAGAGTCCTCCGGTGCAAGCTCGTTCTGGGTCTCAGGCCTCGCCGGCAGGCGGTCGCCCGTGGTGCCGCGGCGACCGGCGTTCGGGCAGGCCCGAGGGCTCAGTATCCAGTCGCGCGGGTGACCCGTCGACCTGCGCTCCCCACCCGCGCCGTGCCGGTTGCTCGGGCAGTGCAACAACGGCGGCCGGACCGGCTGTTCCCGCCGCGTCGACGCCGTCGCCCGGAATCTCGTCCACGCAGAACGCTCGGCTGGGCAACCCCAGCCGAGCGCCTGTACATCCTGCTCGCGGCCTGGACAACCGACCACGTGTCGCGACCATCCTTCGAATCCGCCGACTCGGGGCCGGGGGCCTTCGACGTCACCGTCAGTTGTGGCTGGCCTTGCTCAGGCCGGCCTGGACGTCGTCGAAGTTCATCACCGGGATGAGTTCCACCTTGGCGTCGAGTTCAGCGAACAGCGGTTCCGCGACCGAGGGGATGTCGGACGGCTCCTTGAGGTCGAAGACGATGAAGGCCGTACGGCGGCCGTCCTTGGCCCCGAAGTACGTGGCCTCCGGCTGAAGCGACCCGATCGCCCTCTTCATGATGTCCGGCAGCCGGTTGTCCTTGATCGCCTTGTTGGCCTTCTCCGTGTCCATCTCGGCGGTGAGCAGAACTCGCATGGCGTACCCACTCTCAGTCTGTGTGGCGGCACCTGCGTGCCATCGATGCAAGCCTGTTCGGGACATGTCTCGGACGCCTCCCGGGAGGTCCATTGGTGCGCGGGACCAACCGGGACGGGCCTGCGAACTGCGGCGGCACGGATCCTGCTCACGGAGATCGCCGACGAACCGGAGCCGGTCGACGAGCAGGCCCAGGCATGCGCTGGTGATCGACACGCGCCCCGAACTGTCCGGTCGTAGCGTGGCCGCAGGGCCACCGTTGCCACGGCTGCGCCAATCACGTCCGCCCAGGAGGCATCGTGCCGACCATCGTTGTCCACCACAGTGTCGATGACACCAAGCACTGGCTCACCTCGACCAAGCGCGAGGAATTCTTCCGGCCGCTCGGAGTCACGAACATCCGGACGTTCACCAACCCGCAGGATCCGACCAAGGTCGCGCTGACGATGGAGGTGGCCGACCTTGACGCTCTCCTGGCCGCACTACAGGGCCCGGAGGCCGCTGCCGCGATGAAGCACGACGGTGTGCATCCCGACTCGCTGGTGATGTACGTCGAAGCCTAGCGGCGGTGCTCAACAGGCCCGTCCGAACTGCCCGGTCGTACCGCGCTAGGCTGCTGGGATGACTGAGGAGCGAGGGCCGGTGCAGCCGTCCGGAGTGTGGGCCACGGCGGTCGGGGTGGCTCGGGTGCGAGCCCTGGAGACCGCGCGGGAGAACCCGTTGTTCCGTGACCCGCTCGCACTGGCCTTCGCCACCGCCGGCGGGCGCGGGCCGGACTCGGCCCCGCCGCCGCGCGGGGACGAAGCCTCCCGGCGGCGCTGGATGGGCGTGGCGTTCTCCATCGTCGTCAGGACGAAGTTCCTCGACGACCTGCTGGAGCAGGCCGCCGCGGCCGGTGTCCGGCAGGTCGTGCTGCTCGGCGCGGGCATGGACAGCCGGGCCTTCCGGATGGACTGGCCCGAGGGCACCCGGTTGTTCGAGGTCGACACCGCCGAGCCGCTGGACTTCAAGGCCTCGGTGCTGCGCCAGGAGCGGGCTGTCCCGCGCTGCACCCGGATCACCGTCCCGGTGGATCTGCGCGAGGACTGGCCCGGCGCGTTGGCCGCCGCCGGGCACGATCCCGCGCTGCCGACGGTGTGGATCGCTGAGGGGCTGCTGATCTACCTCCCCGAGGACGCGGTGGAACTGCTGCTGACCCGGATCGGCGCCGCCTCCGCACCCGGCAGCCGGATGGGGCTCACCCTGGGCTCGCGCGGGGTGATCGACCGGTTCGGGGCGGACGCCGGACCGGGATCGGCCGCGTCCATGTGGGTCTCGGAGATGCCTGAGGACCCGGTCGGCTGGCTGGCCGGGCACGGATGGGACGCCGAGGTCTACACCCTGCGCGAGCGGGGCGCCGCCTACGGGCGCCCTATCAGCACCCCGCCCCAGAGCAAGGAAGGCCCCGGCAGCCTGGTCTCGGCCGTACGCCCACCGAACGGCTAGCTACTGACGTTGATTGAGTGATGTGGGAGTGATGTCGGTGCCTCGCCGGCACGGGCCCGGCCTTCGGGATCGATGATTCCGGGGGCCTGTCTCCGCCGCGGCGAGCGAGTGCGGGACGAACGAACCGTCGCGCTCATCCGCCCCGCACACTCGCCACCGGAGGGGCTCGGCGGTCAGCTGCCGACGAGCATCTGCCAGGTCTCCGGTCCCACCTGGCCGTCCACGCCGAGGCCGTGCGCGGACTGGAAGGCCCGGGCGGCGGTGTCGGTGCCGGAGCCGAAGCTGCCGTCGACCGCGAGGCCGTAGCCGAACTTGTTCAGCTCGACCTGGGCGGCGCGGACGTCGTCGCCGCTGGAGCCCTGCTGGACCTGGACGATCAGCGCCGACCAGGTCTGCGGGCCGATCTGGCCGTCCACGCCGAGGCCGTGTGCGGACTGGAAGCTCTCGGTCGCGGAGAGGGTGGCCGGCCCGAACTGGCTGTCGGCGGTGATCGAGGCACCGTGGTAGCGCAGCAGGTACTGCGCCGCCAGCACGTTGTTCCCGGTGTCGCCGTCGATGACATTCGGCCAGGGCGGCGCGACGGTGCCACCGCCGGAGGCGCCGTTCCCGGTACCCACGAGCATCTGCCAGGTCTGCGGTCCCACCTGGCCGTCCACGCCCAGGCCGTGCGCGGACTGGAAGGCCCGGGCGGCGGTGTCGGTGCCGGAGCCGAAGCTGCCGTCGACCGTGAGGCCGTAGCCGAACCGGTTCAGCTCGACCTGGGCGGCGCGGACGTCGTCGCCGCTGGCGCCTTCCTGGACCTGGACGATCAGCGCCGACCAGGTCTGCGGGCCGATCTGGCCGTCCACGCCGAGGCCGTGCGCGGACTGGAAGCTCTCGGTCGCGGAGAGGGTGGCCGGCCCGAACTGGCCGTCGGCGGTGATCGAGGCACCGTGGTAGCGCAGCAGGTACTGCGCCGCCTGCACGCTGGGCCCCGTCATGCCGTCGGTGATGTTCGGCCAGGACGGCAGGATGACACCGCCACCCCCGCCGCCGCCCTTGCCGCCCCACTGCCCGATGTCGGCGGCCATCGCCTGGTCGAGGTCCGCGTCATGCCCGGCGACCGTGATGTCGTTCTGGACCTGCCGCAACTGCGCGCGGCTGTCCCAGTTCCCGCCGGACCACGCGTAGGTCTGCCAACCCCAGGCGATCTTCCCGTTGTTGAAGAGCTCCTGGATCACGTGGTAGCCGGCGTACGCACCGGTCCGAGACTGGCCGATCACCGAGGCGACGCCGTCGAAGTAGGAGTTGAGCGCGGAGTACATCGAGGGCTGAAGGTCGAAGTCGATGCTGAAGTAGATCGGCCGCGACGACGGCATCCCGTTGGCCAGCGCTTGCCGCTGCGCCTCGGTGGCATGCCCGGCCCCCTGGGAGTAGGGGTCGGAGGGCACGCCGCTCTGCCAGGACTGCAGCCCGTCGGACTCCCAGTTGGAGACGATGCCCAGACCTGCGGCGGTCAGGGCCTGAGCCTCGGACAGGGTGAGGACCTTCGGGTTCGGCAGCCAGCTGAGGTAACGGCACACGAAGCCGTAGCCCGCCGCGGCGACCGAACTGGCGGTCAGCGACGCGTCGGAGTAGTCGATCCCGTAGCCGGTCGCCGAGGACGCCGCGGTAGCCGCGGACGCCGACCGGGCGAATCCGACGCCGGCCACGGTGGCCACCGCGGCGCCGCCGGCGAGGGTCAGCAGCCTGCGTCGAGACAATCGATGGCCGTGGTCAAACAGGTCCATGACACGTTCCAATTCTTGACCTCTGGTTGCGGGAAGCAACGCGGGAGCCGCTGGGCGACGCGGCATTCGAGTCCCTGCCGAACCCAACTGTCCAGCGCTTGGGCGGTGTCAGTCGGAAGCAGCGCTGCAGGTGATCTTTGGGCCCCGGTCCGGCCCGTGTCCACAGCGAGTCGGGATCTGCTGGGATTGCGGGACGGCACCGCCCCTGACCTGCAGGGATCCGCAGCGGCGTGACGGTTGGGCGGGACAGCGTCGGCGCGGGCCGCCGAACAGGGCGGCTGCGTGGGTGCCGACCCAGGTCTCTGCCGCGGGGCGGCTTCCCGCTGTGGAAGCAGCAGGAAGCCGCCCAGAGCCTTCCGGGGTCTTCAAAGTTGAGCGGTGCGCTGGTTCCGCTTGCTGACGCGACGTCACGCTCGGTGTTGGGTCGGGCGGTTGACCCTGGAGGCATGAGGCGACGGGTCTTACTTCTCGGCCGGGCCCGGATTCCCGCTGATGGACTCCTGATAGCGGTCCGCGTAGGTGCTTGAGTCCTTGACCAGGTCGTCGCAGAACGCGGCGACGTCGTTGCCGATGAGCTCCAGGACCCCCTTGCCCGCGGCGACGCCCTCCTCGAAGAAGTCGACGATCCCGGGGAGCAGGGGCCCGTCGGCGAGTTCGGTCGGTCCGACCTTGAACAAGTACCTCTGCATCTCCTTGTAGACGATCTGGTAGTCCGGCGGGAGAGCCTTGACCCGAGCCATGTGCGCCCGCCACTGCTTTTTGCCCTCGATGATGTCGTGGACGCTCACGTCAGCCCTCCAGCCGGCTCAGTTTCCTTGCGACGTTCCTGTTCAACTGCTCACGCCATCGGTCGCGAGAGGTTCGAGCGCCTTCTCCACCGGCCAGCGCCGTGCAGAAGCCACGGATGTCGTCGCCGAGCACCTCGCTGACGCTCAGCCCGTCCGCCGCCGTCTCCTCCAGCAGCGCCAGCGCGGCGTCGAAGATCGGCATAAGGTTGCGGCCGGTGAGGCCCCCATGGGGAAAGAGGTGGCCCTTGATCTGTTCCCACGCCGCCCGGTAGTCGTCGGGCAGGGCCTCGGCCCGGACTTCGAAGGCCTTCCAATCCCTGGTGAGATCGTTGCCTGTGATGGTCTCCCAGAAGTTCATCTCCCGCCCTCCTTGAGCTTGTTGATGCGTGATGAGACGTACTGCCACTTCGCCCAGAACTTCGCGAGTTCCTCGCGTCCGGCGTCGTTGAGCGTGAAGAACTTGCGCGGCGGACCGGCCTCGGAGGGGCGTCTGGTCACCTGGACGAGTCCGTTCCGCTCCAGTCGCAGCAGGATGGTGTACACCGTCCCCTCGACGACATCGGCGAAGCCGAGCTCGTTCAGTTGACGGGTGATGGCGTACCCGTAGGTTTCCTCGTTGTCGATGATTTCGAGCACGCACCCTTCGAGCGTGCCCTTCAGCATCTCCGTCAGGTCGTCCATCGCTAGCCCTCCTCAGCTTCTCTCGGTACTGCGTGCTACCGAGTACCACTACACAGTATCACCGAGTAGTGGGGGATGTCAGCAGGCTGCGCGCCCATCGCGGCGAAACGGGATGCACGACCATGTCAGATGCAATGTCAGACGTGGCGCGACCACTCATTGTGTCGAGTTGGATACTCTTTGTAACTACTAGTGCGACTTGGTATCTGCAGAGGAGGACGTCATGGTCAGCAAGGCCAGCATCGTTTTCGCCCATGGGCTGTGGGCCGACGGGTCGTGCTTCGGGAAGCTCATTCCCGCGCTTCAGTCGGAAGGCCACGAGGTCTACAGCTCGCAGCACGGCCTCGACTCACTCGAAGGCGACGTCGCGTGCGTCACCCGCGCCATCAACCACGTGCCCGGCCCGGTCGTGCTCGTCGGCCACTCCTACGGCGGCACCCTGATCACCAAAGCCGGCACCCACGACCGCGTCGGCGCCTTGGTCTACATCGCCGCGCTCGCCCCCGACGAGGACGAGACCTCACAGGACCAGCAGAACAAGTTCGCCCCCACGCCCGTCTTCCAGCACATCGACGTCGCTGACGGCCGCATCTGGCTCCTTGAGGCGGGCGTTGCCGACTTCTGCGGTGATCTGCCGGCAGCCGAGCAGAAGCTCGTCCTCGCGACAGGCGCCGTGCCGGTCCCGGATCTGTTCACGCAGCAGGTCCCCGGCACGGCCTGGCGCACGAAGCCGAGCTGGTACATCGTCGCGAACAACGACCGCACCGTGAACCCGGACCTGGAGCGGGCCGCAGCCGAGCGCATGGGCGCGAAGACCTACGCAGTCGACAGCAGCCACGTGCCCATGCTCTCGCATCCCGACGTCGTCCTTGACGCGATCCGCGACGCCGCGAAGACCCTGGAGGCTTAGGCAAACGGCAGGACCCCACGACGACGGTCGGGCCGGAGTGTGATGGACGGTATGAGCAGCGAAGGTCCCGAAGCTGCGAACGCCGCGCGGACCGACCCGCTGGTGCAGCTGGATCTCGACCGGCTGCGGAGGCGCACCAGCATGAAGTGGCGCGCTTTCCCGGAGGACGTACTCCCGCTCTGGGTCGCGGAGATGGACGTCCCGCTCGCGCCCGCCGTCGCGGCGGCGCTGCGTGAAGCGATCGACCTCGGTGACACCGGTTACCCCTACGGCACCGCCTACGCCGAGGCGCTGGCGGACTTCGCCCACGAGCGCTGGCACTGGGACGGCCTGCGCGTCGACCACACGGCGATCGTGCCCGACGTGATGATGGGCGTGGTCGAACTGCTGCGGCTGGTCACCGACCCCGGCGATGCCGTGGTGGTCTGCTCACCGGTCTACCCGCCCTTCTACGCGTTCGTCGGTCATGACGCGAGGGAGGTCGTCGAGGCCCCGCTCGGCGCCGACCTGCGCATCGACTTCGGGAGCCTCGAGGAGGCGTTCGTGCGCGCGCGGTGCGACGGCCGTCGGCGCGTGGCGTTCCTGATGTGCAACCCGCACAACCCCACCGGCGTGGTCCACACCCGTGACGAGCTGCGGGTCGTCGCGGAGCTCGCTCGGACGCACCAGGTGAGGGTCGTCTCGGACGAGATCCACGGTCCGCTCGCGCTCGCCGGGGCCACCTTCACCCCGTTTCTCAGCGTCCCCGGCGCGGAAAGCGGTCTTGCGGTCACCTCTGCCTCGAAGGCCTGGAACCTACCGGGCATCAAGGCGGCCCTGGCCATCGCCGGTCCCGAGGCCGCGGCCGATCTGCGACGCATGCCCGAAGAGGTCAGCCACGGACCGAGCCATCTGGGCGTCATCGCCCACACGGCGGCCCTGCGGTCCGGTCGGGAGTGGCTCGACGAGCTCCGGGCCGGACTCGACGCCAACCGGCGTCTCCTGGGCGACCTGGTCGCACGGCACCTGCCCGGGGTGACGTACCGTCAGCCCGAGGGCACCTACCTGGCCTGGTTGGACTGCACCGCGCTCGGCCTGCACGCGGACGGGTCCGACGGCCCCGGCGTGGTCAGCGAACTCGCCGGCCCGGCGCGGATGTTCTACGACCGGGCCCGGGTCGCCCTCAGCTCCGGGCACGTCTTCGGCACCGGCGGCGCGGGCTGTGTGCGCCTCAACTTCGCGACCTCCCCGGCCATCCTGCGCGAGGCGGTGGAACGCATGGGACGTGCGGTCGCCGAGCTGTGACCGCACGGTGTCGCCGTGGTCGCGGTGGTCGCCGACATGCGAGATCGATCCAGGCGTTGAACCGCGCCCGGTCCCGTTGCGGGCAGGGCTTACGGCACCGGCACGGGTCTTGGTGTCGGGTCGGGTGCCTCCAGCGCGGCGCGGAGTGCGGGGATGTCCTGGGCGACGGCGGTCAGCAGGGTCAGGTTCTCGCCGAGCGGGAAGGCGGCGGCCTCGGCCGACGCCCCCACCGTGCCCGCGCGGGTCGTCAGCATCTGACCCAGCGTCCGATGGCCTGCCAGGACCGCCGGGCCGTCCCAGCCGGGCGGGGCGCCGGTACCGATGTCGGTGGACTGGTCGAGGACGAGCCGGCCGCCCTGGCGGACGGTCAGGCGGGAGGTGAGGCGCCCCGGTCGTTCGTCGTGGCGTCCGAGCACCTGCTCCTCGCGGAGCAGCAGCCGGGCGTGCGGATCCAGGTGGACGCGGGTCCACAGCCGCAGCTCGCTGCCCGCGGCGGCGATCACCGGTTCCGGACGCCAGATCAGCTCGGCGTCCCCGGCGACGGTCAGGTCCAGGTCGTAGTGGGCTGGTGCCGGTTCGCGGCCCGGGAGGCTGAGGGTGGCGGCTGCGCTGGTGACCAGTAGTCGGGCGCCGGGTTCGACGACCACCTCGACGCGCAGCCGGTCCCCGCCGAGGGGCGCGGCCATCGCGCCCACCAGGACCACGTGTGCGGCGCCCGCGTCCTGCGGGTGGCGGGAGCGGCGCAAGGCGAGCGGGCCGTCGCCGGTCAGCTCGCGCAGGGCCGTGCCTCCGCGCGCGTCCGCCGTCGCCCGGATCCGGGCGACGGCGCTGACACCGCTCATGCCCGGCGCCAGTCCGCGAGGCGCTCGCATACCCACGCCGCTATCGGCGCCACTCCGTCCGGGCCCACCAGCGAGCAGAAGACGACCGGCAGTTCGCCGCGCTGCGCGGCCGCGTCCCGGGCCATCACCGACAGGTCCGCGCCGACCAGCGGGGCCAGATCGGTCTTGTTGACGACCAGCAGGTCGGAGTTGGTGACGCCGGGGCCGCCCTTGCGGGGGATCTTGTCACCGCCGGAGACGTCGATCACGAAGATCTGGTGGTCCACCAGCCCGCGACTGAACGTCGCCGTCAGGTTGTCGCCGCCGCTCTCGACGAGGACCAGGTCGAGCGGGCCGACCGCGGCTTCCAGCTCCTCCACCGCTTCCAGGTTGGCGCTGATGTCGTCGCGGATCGCGGTGTGCGGGCAGCAGCCGGTCTCCACCGCGGTGATGCGCTCCGGCGGCAGCACGGCATTGCGCAGCAGGAACTCGGCGTCCTCGGTCGTGTAGATGTCGTTGGTGACGACGGCGAGGGAGAGTTCGTCGCGCAGCACGGCGCACAGGGCCGCGACCGTTGCCGTCTTGCCGGAGCCGACCGGCCCACCGAGGCCGATCCGCAGGGCACGCCGGGCCCCGGAGCCGGTTCGGGGCGCGGCCGGGGCCGGGTGGTGGTCGGGTGCGGGAAGGTCGGGGTCCAGGTGCATGACGGCTCCGTTCATGGGGGGACGGTTGGGACGGCCCGCAGCGACGCGGGCCTTCGGGCACCGGGCGCCAAGGGTGATTCATGAGGCGAACAGCCGGACCGGCCAGGCCGCGTGCTGTTCCGCCGAGATCTCCAGCAGCGGCGCGCCGAGGACCGGCAGCAGGTCGACGTCGCCGGGTTCCGCCGCGGTGACCGCCTGGTCCGCGACCTCGCCGACGGCGGGCGCCAGCCGGGCGAGCACAGCCGTGGCCTGGAACGGGTCCAGGCCCAGCAGTCGCACGCACGCCGTGACCGGGCCGGACACCGTCTCGTAGGCCACCGCTGTCGCCGCGTCCGCCGGGCCGAGGCCCGCCACGGAGGCGGTCACGCCGAGCACGACCGGCTGGTGTGCCCCGCCCGGGCACGCCGCGGCCAGCCGCTCCAGCGCCGGGTCGGGCCAGGCCGCCCGTGCCGCGCGGAGCAGTTGGCGGCCGAGGCGGCGCGACGCGGCCCGCAGCGCGGGGGAGGGCGTGCGCGCTTCCGCCGCCTCGTCGAGCGCGAGCGGGTCCGTGCCCGCCGCCGCGCTCGCCGCCAGGGCGGCGTTGGTGAGTCCGACCGTGTGCAGCCGTCCGGCGCAGAACGCCGCAAGGCTCGCGGCGTCACCCACCCGTCCCGCCCGGACCGCCGCCTCGACGCCGCCGGAGTGGGCGTGGCCGCCTGCCGGGAAGCGCCCGTCGGCGAGGACGAGCAGGGCGGGGTGGACCGAGGACTCCCTCATCACGGAGCGCGCCTCAGAAGAGGAAGTACCGCTGGGCCATGGGCAGTTCCGCCACCGGGTGCGGTTCGACCACCTCGCCGTCGATCCGCACCGTGAAGGTGTCCGGCTCCACGGTGACGTGGGGGAGCGCGGCGTTCTCGCGCAGATGCTCCTTCCGCACCTCGCGCGTGTCGCGGATGGGCACGAACGCCTTGGCGACGCCGAGCTCCTCGCCCAGCCGCTGCGGCAGTCCGTCCTCCAGCGCCCACGGCGTCACGAAGTTGAGCGAGTTCGCCGACGGCGACCGCCCGACCCCGCCGAACATCGGGCGCGGCAGCACCGGTTGTGGCGTGGGGATGGAGGCGTTCGCGTCGCCCATCTGCGCCCAGGCGATCTGGCCGCCCTTGACCACCAGGTCCGGCTTGACGCCGAAGAAGGCCGGCGTCCACAGCACCAGATCGGCGAGCTTGCCCGGCTCGACGGAGCCGATCTCGCCGTCCATACCCTGCGCGATCGCCGGGTTGATCGTGTACTTGGCGACGTAGCGACGTGCCCGCAGGTTGTCCGCGCGCCCGTCGCCGGGCAGCGAGCCGCGGCGCCGCTTCATCACGTGCGCGGTCTGCCAGGTGCGCAGGACGACCTCGCCGATCCGGCCCATCGCCTGCGAGTCCGAGCTGATCATCGAGATCGCGCCGAGGTCGTGCAGCACGTCCTCGGCCGCGATGGTGGACGGTCGGATCCGCGACTCGGCGAAGGCGAGGTCCTCCGGGACGTCGGCGCTGAGGTGGTGGCAGACCATCAGCATGTCCAGGTGCTCGGCGACGGTGTTCCGGGTGTGCGGGCGGGTCGGATTCGTGGAGCTGGGCAGGATGTTGGGCTCGGAGACCACCGTGATGATGTCGGGCGCGTGCCCGCCGCCCGCGCCCTCGGCGTGGTAGGCGTGGATGCCGCGACCGGCGATGGCGGCGAGGGTGTCCTGGACGAACCCGGCCTCGTTGAGGGTGTCGGTGTGGAGCGCGAGCTGCGCCCCGCTCTCGTCGCAGACGCGCAGGCAGGCGTCGATGACGGCCGGGGTGGCACCCCAGTCCTCGTGGATCTTGAACCCGGCTGCTCCGCCGCGTAGTTGGGCACGGAGCGCCTCGGTCGAGACCGTGTTGCCCTTTCCCAGCAGCCCGAGGTTCACGGGGTACTGCTCGGCGGCGGCGAACATCCGCGCCAGATGCCAGGAGCCCGGCGTGATCGTCGTCGCCTTCGAACCCTCCGCCGGGGCGGTGCCGCCGCCGAGCAGCGTGGTCACCCCGCTCGCCAGCGCTTCGTCGAACAACTGCGGGCAGATGAAGTGCACATGGGAGTCCACGGCCCCGGCGGTGAGGATCCGTCCGTTGCCGGCGATCACCTCCGTTTCCGGGCCGATCACCAGCTGCGGGTGCACGCCGTCCATCGTCTCCGGGTTCCCGGCCTTGCCGAGTGCGGTGATCCGTCCGTCGCGGATGCCCACGTCCGCCTTGACGACGCCCCAGTGGTCCAGCACCACCGCTCCGGTGATCACGGTGTCGGGGGCGCCCTGGGCGCGGGAGACGCGGCTTTGGCCCATCGACTCCCGGATCACCTTGCCGCCGCCGAAGACCGCCTCGTCCCCGCCGCCGCACAGGTCCTGCTCGACCTCGACCAGCAGGTCGGTGTCGGCCAGCCGGATCCGGTCCCCGGCCGTGGGGCCGTAGAGGTCGGCGTACCGGCGCCGGGTCACGGTCAGCGCGGCGGCCCGCGGGTCACCGGCGCTCGTCCTGCCGGCACCCGTCTCGTCGGCGCTCATCTCGTCGGCGCTCATCCGTCCACCCGCCCCGCTGTCTCGCCGCGCAGCCCCCACACCTCACGGGCACCGCCGAGCGGCACCAGTTCCACGGTCATCGGTATCCCCGGCTCGAACCGCACGGCCGTCCCGGCAGGCACGTTGAGCCGCCGGCCGCGCGCGGCGGCGCGGTCGAAGCGGAGCCCGGGGTTGGCCTCTGCGAAGTGGTAGTGCGAGCCGACCTGGACCGGCCGGTCGCCGGTGTTCACCACCTGCAGCCCCGTCACCGCCCGTCCCCTGTTGAGCGGTACGTCGTCCTCACCCAGCAGCAGTTCGCCCGGAATCACGTCACGCCCCCCGCTCAGTGGATCGGCTCGTGCAGGGTCACCAGCTTCGTCCCGTCCGGGAACGTCGCCTCCACCTGCACGTCGCGGATCATCTCCGGCACGCCGTCCATCACGTCCTCGCGCCCGAGCACCGACCGTCCGGACGCCATCAGTTCAGTGACGCTGCGTCCGTCCCGCGCGCCCTCCAGCACGTGCACGGTGAGGATCGCGAGAGCCTCCGGATGATTCAGCCTCAGCCCGCGCGCCCGTCGCGAGAACGCGACGTCGGCGGCGACGTGGATCATCAGCCGTTCCTGCTCGTGCGGGGTCAGTCTCATCGGCGCCGAACTCCTCGGGTGGGAGGAAAGGACGCGAGCACCCCGTCGTGCCGCGGTTTCGGCCAAGCTACCGGATCAGAACCGGAGAACCAGGGGTGTCACGCAGAAGTAACCTGACCGACCCACACCCCGCCACGCACGCCGGAACATGCCGGGGTGGCCCGTGCGCCCCACGCCGTTCCGGGACGAAGCAGGGCCCTCAGAAGGCCGGGGTGGCCGGAGGCCGCAGGGTGGAACGTCACGGCAGGCTCGGCGCGGTGCGGTAGTCGGCCACGACGGTCTTTGCCGCCGCCAGTGCCCGCAGGCCCGTCCGGGCGTAGTCCGCGTCGGAGTCGGAGTTGAGGGCCACCAGCCGGTCGATGTCTCCCTGCTCGGCCCGCGTGAAGGCGGCCTCCAAGCCGGTCGAAGCGTTGCAGCGGGCGGCGGCGACCGCCATGGCGGTCTCGTGCTTGCGGACGGCGGTCAGGTTCGCTCCGTGCTGGGCGTAGGGGGCGAGGGCCTGATCCATGAGGTCTGTCGGGTCGGCGGCCTGGAAGCCCTGGGCACGGACACAGCCCACCCAGGCCCGCTGGGCGGACCTGTACGCCGGATCGGCGGCTGCCTCCTGCGTGGCTGCCTCGGTCACCTGGGCGGAGAAGGTGAAGTACCGCGCGTATGCCGTGAGGCTCCCGTAGAGCCGGACGTAGGCGTCCGCCTGGCAGCCGTGGTCGGGCACGCTCCAGATCGACCCGTTGACGAGGCGCTGCTGGAGCCGGTCTCCGGGGGACCCCGCAGCGGCGGTCTCGTACCGCGCGAGCTCGGCGGGGGAGAGCGACGTCATGTAACGGGCGTTCAGGTCGGGCGGCTGGTTCCCGTGCAGGGACGAGGCCAGCGCGGCACCTCCGTAGCCGTGTGCCTCGGCCTGCGCCACGCTCTGGTCGAAGGGGGCGCTTGGCGTGGCCGGGGACCGGGTGCCGCCCGTGCCGAAGAGGCTGTACCGGAAGCCGTTGCCGCGCATGCAGGACTGCAGCAGCATCTGGTCGGCGAGGCTGACGGTGGCCAGGTCCTGCTGCGGCAGTGCGCCCGCGATCACGGGCGTGGACCCGGGCGCGGATGTGGTCGCCGCGGGCGCCGCCGACGGACTCCACAGGCTCCACGCGCCCCCCGCGCAGCCGACGGCCACGGCCAGCAGGGCGGGGAGCATCCAGCGTGCCCGCCGCCTCCCGTGGGTTCCACCGCCCCCGGCCCGTGCCGATCCGACCTCTGCGTCGTTCATCCCACTCCTCTTTCCTTCCTGCGGGGTGGTGCGACGGGGTCCGCCGGCAGGTACGCCGACGGACCCCGTCGTGGCCGGACCGTCAGCAGCTGCTGACCCAGAAGTTGGAGCCGCCGACGCTGCCGGCGTTGGACTCGTGCCCGTGCCACGGCACGCAGTAGTCCCAGTTGCCCCACTCGTTGTACACGGTGACGCTCATGCCGGACGTGCCCCAGTTCAGCGCCGAGCCGTCCGCGCCGACGGCTCCGTACGGGGCCCAGTTGGAGTTGGTGCCGGAGAACTCGTGGGTCGGGTAGCCCTGGCCGTCGTTGCCCGTGTAGAGGCAGAAGTCCCCGGCCGGGCAGTGGTAGTAGCTCGTCGCCGACGCCTGGCCGGCCGTCGCCAGCCCGCCGCCGACCAGAGCTGCCGCTGCGGTCACCGTCACAGCGAGTCGCTTGAACATGTGCATCCCTCCGATTGCCTTCCCCCGGTGGCTACCGGGACGCAGACAGCTTCTGTCGGCGAGCCGATCGGTGCATTGGACGAATGCGACATGGGGACCGGGCGGGGCCGGAAGCCGCCTAGCCTTGGCATGAGCAGTCAAAATCCTGAGCTCGCGGGGGAGAAGATGGTGCATCAGCACAGGTCAGGGGCGGAGTCCGGGTTGGTCCGGCAGCAGGCGGCGGCGGAACTGCGAGGCAGCGTGCTCGGCTATCGCGGGTTCCGCCTCGGACCGAGGGGGGTGCGGCGTCGGCTCATGGTGCCGGACGGTGTCGTGAAGGTGATGTGGGGCTTCGGCGGCCCGCTGCGCGTCGTGGACGCCCTCGACAGCGGACGGGCGGTGACGGTCGACTCGCTCGCCAGCGGGGTGCGTACCTCCGCGGTCGTCGGCGAGCACCGGGGGCGGCTGGAGGGGATCACGGTGCTGCTCACCCCGCTTGCGGCCTACCGGGTGTTCGGAGTCCCCATGGACGAGTGGGCCGAGCTCAGCCTGGCCCCCGACGACCTGGTCGAAGGCGGCACCGGATCGCTGGTCGAGCGCCTGGCGGAGGCCCCCGACTGGGCCGGACGGTTCGCCCTGCTGGACCGGCTGCTGTCCGAACGGCTCGACCGGGGCCCCGCCGTCAGCGACGAAGTGGCATGGTGCTGCGCCGAGCTGCGGCGCACGGCCGGTCGGGTGCGGGTGGAGGAGCTGGCGGTCGCCACCGGCTGGAGCCGCCGGCATCTGGAGCGCCGTTTCCGCCAGCAGGTCGGACCGAGTCCCAAGTCCTACGCCCAGGTGCTCCGGCTCCAGCACACACTACGGCGGCAGGAGGCGGGGCTGCCCTGGTCGCGGGTGGCGGCGGAGGCGGGCTTCCACGACGAGTCACACTTCGACCGCACGTTCAAGCGCATGGTCGGCTGCACGCCGGGCCAGTTCCGGGCGGACCGTGTCGCGGGCTCCAGGACCGACCCGCGGGACTTCCTCCCGGGTCAGGTGACCAGCGTACTGATGGACGACGCGGGCCCCGGCGTCCCGCGCCCGCACGGGCGGGCCGCGGCCGGCTGAACGCGGACCGGGTGTACCGCCGGCTGTCAGCGCGGCATGTGCTCAACACAGCGGCCCCGCCGTCGTGTTGTCGGCGGGGCCGAAATCGGGTCGTGGGTCAGCGGTGGCTGGAGCAGGAGTACACGCGCATGCCGATCCGGCTTTTCAGGTGGTTGGGTCGTGTTGTTGAGCCAGCCGGCTTTGGTGGCGTTGACGCCTGCCTGGAAGCGGCTGTTGGCGTGGAGTTTGGTGGTGAGCTCGGCGATTTTTCGGCGGACGGTGCGTTCGTGGATGCCGAGGTGGCGGGAGATGGCTTGGTCGGTGAGTCCGGCGGCCAGCATGTGCTTGGTGTCCCGTTTTCCTCTTGTCCTGTTGTTCGGGTATTTCGCTGTGCCGGGTGTTGGGTCGGGTTGGTCGGCGGGGGTGGTGGTTCCCGGTTCCGGCGCTGTTTTTCGGTCGTGCCACTGGCTGTGGGCTTGGGCTGAACTCCCGGGCTGTTGACGACGGCTGGCTCGTCCCCTCATCCGGCGGGCTGGCCGGCCCGCCGTCACCAGGTGCGTGGTATAACACGAACATGATGGGGGAGAGCTACCTCGCCGCCGCCGAAGCAGCGGTGTCACTGTTGGCGCACCAGTCCGTGGCCGATGCGTGGGAGAAGCCCAGCGCCCTGGCGGGCTACGCAGTCAGCGGGCTCGCGGGCCATCTGGCCGGGCAGGTCAACGTGGTGGCCAAGGCGCTCGACGGCCCGGAACCGGATACCGAACCCGTGGCGCTGCTGGACTACTTCCTTCAGGCCAGCTGGATCGACGCCGACCAGGACGGCGAGGTCCACCGCGGGATCAGAGGCAGCGGCGACCAGTACGCCGAGGTCGGCCCGCAAGCGCTGGCGACCCGGACCGCCGAGGTGCTCGACCGGCTGCGCCGGGACCTACCGCGCCAGGCCCCGCACCGGGTGGTGCAGTTCCCGTGGGGACCGCCGTCACTGCGCCTGGACGACCTGCTGACCAACCGCACGATGGAACTGGTCGTGCACCTCGACGACTTGGCGGTCAGCGTGGGCGTCCCGACGCCCGAGTTGCCCGCCCCGGCGACCGACGCGGTCGTCGGCCTCCTGGCCACGCTGGCGGCCAGGAGGCACGGCTCCGTGCCCGTACTGCGCGCGCTGACCCGGGCGGAACGCGCGCCGGCCACGATCGCCGCCTTCTGACGAGGGTGACGCGCTCGCGTGCCGTGTGCGCCGTGGGGTGTCGGGCGAGGGGTTGGCGGATCGGGGCTGGGTGATGTCCTACGCGCCGTGCGCGTCATCTTGTTCGGCGGCCCGGCTGAGCAGGATGGCGCGTTCCTTGGCGTTGTCCGTCAGGGCGGCGGCGCGTTCGAACTCGGCGCGGGCCTCGGCGTGGCGGCCGAGCTTGGCAAGGAGGTCTGCGCGCACGCTCGGCAGCGCGTGGTAGGAGTTCAGGGAGTTCTCGCTGAGCAGTTCGTCGACCAGGGCGAGGCCTTCGGCGGGCCCGGAGGCCATCGCCACCGCGACGGCCCGGTTCAGGCGCACGACGGGCGAGGCAGTGACGGCGGTCAGTGCCGTGTACAGGTCGACGATCTGGGACCAGTCGGTGTCTTCGGGCAGGCGGGCGCGTGCGTGGCAGGCGGCGATCGCGGCTTGCAGGACGTAGGGTCCAGGCGGCCCCGGCGGGCACTGTCCGGCGCGCAGCAGCGCGGCGAATCCTCGGGCGATCAGCAGCCGGTCCCAGCGGCTTCGGTCCTGTTCGAGAATCCCGATCGGCTCGCCGTCGGTGCCCACCCGAGCCCGCAGGCGCGAGGCCTGAAGTTCCATCAGCGCGACCAGTCCGTGGACCTCGGCATCCTGGGGAGCGAGTTCGGCGAGGATCCGGCCGAGCCGCAGGGCTTCGAAGCACAGGTCCGGGCGCGTCCAGTCCTCGCCGCTCGTCGCGGCGTAGCCTTCGTTGAAGACCAGGTAGAGGCATTCGAGGACCGAGGCCAGGCGTTCGGCACGCTCGCCGGTCGGAGGCAGTTCGAAGGCGACACGGCGGGCGGCGAGGGTGCGTTTGGCCCGCACGATGCGCTGCGCGACCGTCGCTTCGGGCAGGAGGTAGGCCCGGGCGATCTCCCGGGTGGTCAGGCCGCCGAGGAGCCGGAGCGTCAGGGAGACGCGGGCGTCGACGGAGAGCGCCAGGTGGCAGCAGACGAACATCAGGCGCAGCACGTCGTCGTTGATCTCGCGTTCGTCGAGGGCCGCGTCGTCGTCGAGGGCTCGCTGCATGTCGTGCAGGTCCGCTACGAGCTCCTGCTGTTTGCGTTCGAGCCGTTCGAGGCGACGCAGCCGGTCGACGGCGCGGCGTTTGGCGATGACGGTGAGCCATGCGCCCGGATTCGGGGGAACTCCGTCGCGGGGCCACTGCTCGAGTGCGGCCAGCAGGGCTTCTTGTGCCATCTCCTCGGCCAGGTCGACGTCGCGCAGGATGCGGGCCAGGCCGCCGATGATCCGTGCGGACTCGAGCCGCCAGACCGCTTCGACCGCGCGGCTCACCTCGGACTGCGCCATGGGGCCGATCCCAGCATCGGGGTCGGCCCCATGGCAAGCGCGGCGCGCGGGCGTGCGCTGGGGGTCAGGCCTTAGGACGCGTCCTCGGGCCCGAACACCTGGCGGATGTCGCCCTCGCCGTCGCCGGCGATCGTCCAGAAGCGCCGGGCCAGTTCCAGGGCTTCCTCCTTGGAGTGGACGTCGAGCAGGGCGAAGCTGACGATCAGCTCCTTGGCCTCGACGTACGGGCCGTCGGTGAAGGTGACCCGCCCGCCGGTCGAGGAGGCGTGCGTCCCCTGCGGTTCGAGGCCGCCGGTGGCCAGCAGCGCGCCGGACTTGGACAACTCCGCGACGAAGGCACCCATCTCGGCGTACATCTTCTCGTCCGGGGCGCTGCCGCCGGCGTAGGTCGTCATCAGGTATCGCATGATCGTTCCTTTCTGAACGGGTCGGTCGTTGACGCGTGGTGGTTTGCCGGGATCAGGACGGATCCGGGTCGGTCGGCTGCCAGGAGGTGTGGCCGGCCAGGGTGTAGCCCACGAGCGCGGTGGCGTGTCCGTGGCCGACGCCGTACTCGGCCTTGAGCCAGTCGACGAGTTGTTTGTGCTTGGTGAGGTTGCTGGAGCGGATGAGGTCGATCCATTCGTTGATCGGTCGCCCGTACTTCTTCTCGATGGAGGGGAAGTAGAAGGCGGGTCCGGTGACGGGCTGGGTCATGGCGTTCTCCTCAAGGGACCTCTTCGCGTGTGTGGTTCGGCGGGCTGGTCACCCGGTCTCATGCATGCTTCGAACGGCGCGGGCACAGATCGACACCGTCCGGAAATATTTTTCGGCCGGCGAGGCGGAACCCGGCGGATGGCCGCGGCTCGGGCATGGCGATCAGTGGGCAGGGCCTCGGGCTCGGCGTGCCTGCGGCAGTTTCGGGGTGTGTGGTTGCCGTTTCCGGGCGTGGCCTATTCCGGGTTTGTGTGGGGCGGGGTCGGGGGTGGGGGCCCGTGCTGGCATTGGTGCCGGCGGTGGTCTGCGCGGTGCGTCTGCGTGGCGCTGGCAGCGGGGACCGCGACGGCGATGAGGACGGTCGAGAACGGCTCTGACCGCTTACGACTGGTTGGTCAGCTGAGTGCCGGAGCGGGAGCGGGCAGGTAGGGGGAGATGTTGCGCCAGGCACGCTCGATGTATGCGTCCTTCTCGCCGACCGGGGCGACGTAGTGCAGCGCGCCTTCGGCGGCGTCGTGGCACTGAAGGCGGGCGATGATCCAGGCGGCGAGGTAGTGCGAGGCCAGGCAGCCGCCGGCGGTGGCGGTGTTGTCCTTGGCGTAGAAGGGCTGGTTGAGGACATCGACGCCGGCGGCAACGACCCATGGCTTGGTGATCAGGTCGGTGCAGGCGGGCATGTTGTCTAGCAGGCCGAGCTTGGCCAGCACGAGCGCGCCGGAGCACTGCGCCGCGATGAGTTGGCGCGAGGGGTCCAGGCCGCGCAGGATGTTCATGATCGCCGGGTCTTCGACGACCTCGCGGGTGGCGCTGCCACTGCCGACGATGACGGCGTCGGCGGCGCACGCCTCCTCAAGAGTGGACATCTGCTCGATCACCACCCCGTTCATCGACGTGACCTTGGGGCTGGGGGTGGCGATGGTGACGCGCCAGTCGTCGGTCTTGACGCGGTTGAGCACACCGAGCGCGATCAGGGAGTCGAGCTCGTTGTATCCCTCGAAGGTGAGGATGGCGATGTGCACCGTGGCTGTCCTTCCGGGTGAGTTGGGTCCAGACGGTAGGAACCCGCGAGCAGGACAGTCAAAGAATTGTCATGGATACAATCCGGTGCATGGCAGCCTCGCGATACAAGACGCTGGTCGACGCGCTCGCATCCGAGATCCGGACCGGGCGGCTCACCGCAGGTGTGCGGCTGCCGACTCATCGGGGGCTCGCCGCCCGCGAGGGCATCGCCGTGGTGACCGCCACCCGGGTGTACGCCGAGCTGGAAGCGATGGGCTTGGTGAGCCGGGAACAGGGCCGCGGCACGTTCGTGCGTGACGTCGCGGTTCCCGCCGGTCACGGCATCGACCAGCAGGTCGTTGCCACGGACGCGGTCGACCTCAGCTTCAACTACCCGTCGCTGCCCGGCCAGGCCGATCTTCTGCGGCAGGCCTTGCGAGAGGTGGCCACCAGCGGTGATCTCGACTCGCTGCTGCGCTATCAACCACACCGCGGGCGTCCCCAGGACAGAGCCTCCATCGCACGACACCTCAGACGCCGGGGGATCACCACACAGGCGGATCGGGTCCTCATCGTCAACGGTGCGCAGCACGGCCTGGCCGTCACCGTCATGGCCACGCTGAGCGCCGGCGACGTCGTCGCGGTCGACGCACTCACCTACCCGGGTTTCAAGGTGCTCGCGCACGCCTTCCATCTCGACCTGGAGCCCATCCCCGTCACCTCCGACGGGCCGGATCTCGATGCCCTGGAGAAACTGTGCGCGACCCGCCCGGTGCGCGCGATCTACACCATGCCCACCCTGCACAACCCTCTGGGCTGGGTCATGTCCGCGGCCGACCGCACCCGTCTGATCAAGATCGCTCGGCAGCACGGTCCGCTCGTCATCGAAGACGCCTCCTACGCCTACCTCGTCGAGGACCCTCCACCGCCCCTGGCCGCGACCGCGCCGGACATCTCCGTCTACGTCTCGGGACTGTCCAAGAGCATCGCCACCGGCCTGCGGGTCGGCTTCGTCGTCGCCCCTCCGTCCACGGTGCCCTCGCTCGAACGCGCGATCCGCGCGACCACCTGGAACACGCCCGCCCTGACCACAGCGATCGCCTGCCGCTGGCTCGATGACGGAACGGTGGACCACCTGGAAGCGCAGAAACGGGACGACGCCAGGGCCCGTCAGGAACTCGCCGGACAAGAGCTGGCAGGCCTGCCACTCGTCAGCCACCCCTCGTCCTACTTCGCATGGCTGCCGCTGCCCGACGACGCACGCGCCGACCGCCTGACGGCCACCCTCGCGCGCCGGCACATCTCGGTCACCACGGCGGAGCCGTTCACCACCTCGACGCACACACCGCAGGCGCTCCGCCTCGCCCTGGGCTCGACCGATCTGGAAAGTCTCCGGTCGACGCTGCGTACAGTGCGACGAGTCGCCGTCGAGGACGCCTACACCTGAACTCCCGTCGGCCAGCCGATTTGGCCGATTCTGATTCCTTCGGCCAGACCCTCCCGTGACGGCCGCGTGTTCCCGTGAGAGGGGCTCCTGCACCAGTCGGTGCGTCAGCCCCCCTCGGATGGTTTGACTTGTTGAAGCGTCAGCTCTGGAGGCGGCTGTCGTTGTTCCATGCGACGCCGAGCGTGCCCGCGTCAGTCAGAGCATGGGCGGCCAGTGCATGGTGTCGAGGTGCCGCATCAGGAGGCGTTCCTGTGCGCCGATGTCGTCGAGGATGGCCCGTCCGGCGGCGATCAGGGCGGGGAAGGCGGGCTCGTCGGAGCGGAGATGGGGAGTCACTTCGCTGACGGGGAGGCGCTGGTAGGCGAGTAGCGCCGCGCCTTGGAAGGCGGCGATGCGGTATGCGTCCCTGCTGTGCGCGAGGATCCATCCGTCCGGGCAGCTGGAGAGCCAGAACGTGCGGCCGCTGCTGTGGACGGAGACGCCGTGGGGGCGGTCGCCGTCGACGACCTGGTCGACGAGTTCGAGGGGGCGTTCGGCGGCGAGCTCCGCGAGGGTGCGGGGGTGTTCGAGGCCGTCGTCGATGAGGGTGCGGATGGTGACGGCACGGGACTCGCCGGCGGCTTCAGCCCGCGCGTCGAGACGCCGGAGAGTGTCAACTGGCAGGCGAACATCGATCTTGGGGCCGACTTCGGGGCGTCCGCCGGGATTGCTCGGCGGAGTGGGGCCCATGACGTCCCTCGGGACAGGTTTCCGCATGCGTCAACCCTACGGGGGTTTCCGCATGCGTCAACCCCCGGGGGGTCTTGTTCTGGCGTGCTTCCTGGTCACCTTGACGGGATGAAGGCCGGCTGATCTGGCGTCAACACGGCCCGCGGCCGGGTGCCGGGAGCGCAGGATGCCTGTCGCGGCCGGGAATTCCACCGTTCGCCAGAGCATTCATGGCTCGGAATAGACCTTGATAGACTGCTAGTCTTGGTTTATGGCGTTGTATCGGGACATCTATATCGACCTGCGTCGGCGGATTACCGCTGGGGAGTGGGGGGTCGGGGACCAACTCCCCGATCTGGGAGCCCTTGTGGGGCACTATGACGCGTCCTTGAATACCGTCCGCAGGGCGACCAACGCCCTGCGCGACGAGGGCGTGTTGCGGATCTCGCAGGGTGAGGGGACGTTCCTGGCCGCGCTGCCGCAGTCCACGAATGAGGAGCTGCTGGAGCGGTTGCGTGGCGCCCAGGTGGCGATCGGCGACGCCATCGCGGCGCTGGAGGCCGCGGGCCGGACGATCGCGGTCGCCGCGGCGGAGGGGGAGCCTGATGTCTGACAGTGACGACAGCAGGTTCGCTGGCGTCGACGCGCTGCTCGCTGCCGTGAACGCGGGCACCGTGCTGCCGGTCCCGGCGGAGCGGGTGCGCCTGCGGGAGTCCGCCGGTCTGACCGTGGCGGCCGTGGCGCAGGCGCTGGGTACGCGTCCCGCGACCCTGGAGTCGTGGGAGGCCGGGCGCAGCGAGCCGACCGGTGACCGGTTGGCGGCGTACCGGCGGCTGTTGGAGGGCCTGGCCCAGCGCTACCCTGCGGCCGCGGATTCCGTGGAGTCGGCCGCCCCGGCCGCCCCGCCGACTGTGACGTCGGCCCCGGAGCGCTCGGCCGACCCGGTGCAGTCGGCGCCGGTCACGCCGACCGCGCCCCCGGCGCCGACCGCGCCCCCGGCGCAGCCGTCCCGCCCGAGCACGCAGGCTGCTGAGCCGTCCCGGCGTACTGCTCCGACCCGTGCCAGTGGGCGAGCCGCTGCCCCGCGTACCCCGGGACCGAGCGCACCCGAGTCTGCTGCTCGATGGTGGCCCGCGGTCGCGCTGGACGTCGTGCCGGACGGCTGGGTGCTGGATGTGCCGCAGGTCCCGGCCCCGGCGGGCGCGAGGCTGACGGACTTGTTCGCGTGGCTGGGCACTGGCCTGCCTTTGCGGATCGAGCGGGTCCACGCGGCGGGTCGTGGGGGCGATGGGACGGTGGTGCTGACTGCCGGCGCGCTCACCGCGCTCGGCCTGCCGGCCGTGCTGCCGTCGACGGAGAAGGCTCTGACGGCGCTGCAGGCGAAGCTGGCGAAGGCCGCTGCCGCTGTCGGGATGGAGGTCTCCGACCAGGTCGGTCCGGCGTTCCGCGCCTTCCGTCGTAAGGGGTCCGCGGGCGGTCCCCGCACTTCGCTGCGGGTGCTGGTTGCGCCGTGGCTGGGGCAGGGCGACGCCCGCCAGCAGGCCACCAGCGCGCTGGCCGCGCCCCTCGCAACGGGCGTGGACGGCAGCGCGGACGGGCTCACTCTGGCCCGCCGGATCCGCGCCTTCACCGCCGACCTCGGTGTCGCCCCCGGCGCGTCGACGGCGTCGACCGCGATGCTGCTCCTGGACGCGGTCCGCCCGAGGATCGAGTGGGTGCGAGACGAGTCGACGGGGGAGTGGACCTCCCACCTGCGTGAGGGCGCACTCCCGGCGGGGGACCTGTGCGTGGCTCCTGCGGCCGGGGCCCGGCACCCGTTGACCCGTCAGCTCCTCGTCGAGGGCGGGGTGGTGTGTGAGGAGGAGGACTACAAGTGGTGGGCCCGCCCCCTCACCGACGATGAGGTGAAGCGGCCGTTCGCGGTCGCGGTCGATGTCTGCGCCTCCTACCTGTCCGTCACCGAGTCCCTGCGCCTGCCGGTCGGCCCGCTTCAGTTGGTGACCAGCCCGGTGTGGGACGAGAAGTCCGCCGGGCTGTGGTGGGCGGACTTCACTACGGTGGCGACTGATGAGCTGTTGCCGCATCCGGCGACGTTCCACGGGCAGGCGCCGACCGGACCGGGCTGGTACGCCACCCCTACCGTCGCCTACATGACCCAGGCGTACGGCTTCGACCCGGGCACGATCACCGAGGCGTACCTGTCGGTGCATACGGCGCCCATGCTGAAGGAGTGGACCGCCAGGGTGCGCGCAGGCTACAAACGCGCCTACGCCGTCCTCGGCCTGGTCGACGGCCTCGGCGCGGACGCGTTCCTCGCGATCTACGCCCTGCACAAGGACATCGGCCGGGATCCGGAGCTGGCCGACGCGATGACGCTGGCCGGGCTGTACAAGAACGTCTACAAGGGCGGCATCGGGAAGTGGTCCGACTCCGCCCGACACCTGGACGACCAGACGTGGTTGGAGAAGGTCGCCGCGTCCTGGGCCTACCGGCCCGAGATCCGGTTCCACATCATCGCCGCCGCCCGTATCGCCGCTCACCGCCGGCTGCGCAAGACGCTCCAGCTGACCGGCCGGGCGCCGTTCGCGGTCAACGTCGACTCCTACCTGTACGCCACTGACGCGCCGTCACCGATCGAGCTGCTGCCGGTCAAGGAGGACGGCTCCCCGGTGCCCGGCGCGCTGCGCCTGGGCATCGCGCCCGGCTCCCACAAGCACGAGTCCTCGATCCCGCTTGCCGAGGCGATCGTGGCGATGGAGCGCCGTGAGCACCCGTCCCGGCTGGTCCACCAGTACGGCACCGACGGCACGCCTGTCGTCCAGGCCGATGCCAACGCCCGGGAAGACGGTGGGTTCTGATGGCGGGCCGGGGCATGTTCGGCAGGGTGCGCGAGGCGCTGTTCCCCTCGCGGAAGGCCCCGGTGCAGACCACCACCCAGGCCGAGCACGTGCGGGACAAGATGTTCGGCGGCTCCACCAGGGCTATGGCCCAGGCCTACGGTGTGAGCCAGCGCAGCGTCGAGCGCTGGATCAAGGGCACCCGCACGCCCCCGGAGCTCTCCCGAGCCGCCGAGCGGCGGTGGGAGAAGGAGAACGCGGTCCGTGCCCGGCAGGGCCGCCCGCCGCTGCCGCGCCCGACCACCTCGGCCGACCGGCTGGCCAACGACGCGGTCCGTGCGCAGACCACTGAGCGGGGCCGCGAGCGCAAGGCCAAGCAGCTGCAGCAGCTCGGCGTCTTCTCCGGCCACACCGCCCGCGTCGGGCGCGCCACCACCTTCAGCATCCGCGGCTCGGACGCCGTCCGCTCCCGCGACGTCCACGTCACCCTGACCGGCGATCAGGCCGCGGCCCTGGCGTTGGCCGAAGACGAGGCCGGGGTGCGCGCCGTCATCGGCCAAGCGCTGGCGGACTACTTCAACGGCGGCGTCTACGGTGGCTTCGGACCGGACGACTTCGAATGGGACGAAAGCGACTTCGACCTGCGCTGAGCGGTGCCGCACGGCAGGCAGGTGTGTCTTCTCGGCGCGCGGGTTCGTGGTGGGAGCGCTGGGTGATGCCGGTGACCTTGCGCTGTTCGGCTTTGCGGGCCTTTTGCTGGTGGCGGAGCTCCCAACCAGGTGACGCACCCTCACCTCCCGCCCGGGCCACCGGAGCGGCAGGCCCGCGGCACTGTAGGCCCGCGGCGCGGGTGCCGGGGTGGATACGGGGACGCCCCCGATGGTCCGTCAGCGTGGGTGCGACTGTCTGGCGCGATTACGACACGACATGCCATGTCATGTTCCCGCCATGGCGATGCTCTTCCCCCATCGGAAGGGGTGGCACCAGCATTCGCCTGTCCCGTGTCGGCGGCCGCCGACACCTACCGGTACCGCTCTGCATGTCAGGAGAGACATGTCCGGACTGGCTCGAACAGGATCCTTACCCCTCGTCGGCGCCCTCGTCGCGGTGTTGGCCATCGCCGCTCCCGCGCTCGCGACCACCGCCCCGGCGGCCTCACACGGCCGCGCGACGCACGCCACCACCCCCGCGCTCGCCCAGGTCAGCAGCGATCCGTATTCCGACGCACAGGCCCAGCACGCCACCGAGGTCGAGCCGGACACGTTCAGCTCCGGCAGCACGATCGTCTCGGCCTTCCAGGTCGGCCGGGTCACCGGCGGCGGCGCGTCCAATATCGGTTGGGCCACCTCGACCGACGGCGGTCAGACCTGGACCCACGGGTACATGCCCGACACCACGGCGAACACCGGCGGCGCCTACGGCCAGGTGAGCGACGCGTCGGTGTCCTACGACGCCAAGGACGGCGTCTGGATGGTCTCCTGGCTGGGCATCACCTCCGGCAACAACGTCGACGTGGAGCTCAGCCGCTCCACCGACGGCGGCCAGACCTGGGGCAACCCCGTCGCCGTCTCCACCGGCGCGTCCTACGACAAGAACTGGACGGTCTGCGACGACCACGCGTCCAGTCCCTACTACGGCCACTGCTACACCGAGTACGACGACGCGGGCGCCGGCGACATCGAGCACATGCGCACCTCGACCGACGGCGGCCAGACCTGGGGCGCCGAGTCGGGCCCGGCGGACAGCCCTAGCGGGCTGGGCGGCCAGCCGGTCGTGCAGCCGAGCGGCACCGTCGTCGTGCCCTTCTCCTCGGCCAGCTCGAACGCCGAGCGCGCCTTCACTTCCACCGACGGCGGCGCGAGTTGGGGCTCCAGCGTGCAGATCGCCACCGTCTCGCACCACACGGTGTCCGGGCTGGACGACGACGCCGCCGACATCGCCAAGCAGGCCTCCCCGCGCGACACCCTTCGGGAGAGCCCGCTGCCGTCGGCCGAGATCGACGCCTCCGGCAAGGTCTACACGGTGTGGTCCGACTGCCGCTTCCGCAGCGGCTGCACGAGCAACGACATCATCATGTCGACCTCCACCAACGGCACCTCGTGGAGCACGCCGGTGCGGGTGCCGATCGACGCGGCCACCAGCACCGCGGACCACTTCACCCCGGGCATCGGCGTGGACCCCTCCAGCTCGGGCAGCACCGCCCGGATCGGCCTGACGTACTACTACTACCCGAACGCCAACTGTACGGACAGCACCTGCCAGCTCGACGCGGGTTACGTCTCCTCCACCGACGGCGGCACCACCTGGACCGCACCCGTACAGCTGGCCGGCCCGATGACACTGGGCTGGCTGCCGAACACCAGCCAGGGTCGGATGTTCGGCGACTACATCTCCACCTCCGTCCTCGCCGGCGGCAACGCCGTCACCGTCATCCCCGTCGCCCAGGCCCCCAGCGGCAGCACGTTCAACATGGCGATGTACGCGCCCGTCGGCGGACTGCCCGTCGGCACCGCGACAGGCAACACCGTCACCGTCACCAACCCGGGCAGCCAGACCTCAACCGTCGGCTCCGCGGTCTCGCTGCAGATCTCCGGCACGGACTCGGGCGGCGCGGCCTTGACCTACTCGGCGACCGGTCTCCCGGCGGGTCTGTCGATCTCCTCCTCCGGCCTGATCTCCGGCACCCCGACCGCGGCCGGCACGTCCAGCGTGACTGTCACCGCCACCTCAGGCACGGCCTCCGGCCAGGCGTCCTTCACCTGGACGGTCAACAGCTCCAGTGGTTGCACCAGCCCCGGCCAGAAGATCGGCAACCCCGGCTTCGAGACCGGCACCGCCTCCCCGTGGAGCACGACCGCGGGCGTGCTCAACAACGACACCACCAGCGAGCCTGCCCACTCGGGCAGTTGGGACGCCTGGCTCGACGGCTACGGCAGCAGCCATACCGACACCCTGTCGCAGTCGATCGCGATCCCGGCCGGCTGCAGCGCCGGTCTCTCCTTCTGGCTGCACGTCGACACCGGCAAGACCAACACCACCGCTGTCGACACCCTCAAGACCACGGTCACCAGCGGCTCCACGACCACGACCCTGGCCACCTACTCCAACCTGAACGCGGGCAACGGGTACACCCAGTACTCGTTCGACCTCAACTCGTTCGCCGGCCAGACGGTGACCCTGAAGTTCACCGGCGTCGAGAAGGCCGGCGCGCAGACCTCGTTCGTCATCGACGACACGGCCCTGAACGCCTCGTGAACCACCATCGGACCGTGACACACACGTCCTGAACCGGGGGCGACCCACCCCCCGACCGCAGTGGGGCCGCGGGGTGCTCCGACGTGCACCCCGCGGCGATCAGCACGATGTCCATCGCGATGCCCATCGATGCCCCGACCCGTACACCGGGCGCTCCGAAAGGCCGCTCGCCCTCGGCCGTAGGGGGTGAGGCGACACTGCCAAGCCTTCTACGATCACCGGTGAACGCGGACGAGGATGACTGATCGACTCGCCCCAGCGCGGCGTGGGAGCGAGCACGGAAAACCGATGATCACGGCTTGGGTAGGCCGGGATAGGCGAAGGGGACTTGATGTCTGGGGTCTTCGACATGCGGCGGATCCCGCTCGATCCTGGGCCAGTGGTGCCTGGTTCGACCTTGGAGCCGATCGCGCGCTATACGGCGCAACGTCACAACGCGGACGGTGCATCGGTGGTTCTGGGTCGCGCCGAGGTCTTTGAGCGCGAGCAGCCGGAGTATGTGCTGGCACGGCTTTCCTGGGGCGAAGGACGCTTGGACGCCGCCCAGGCTGTGAGGACGGAGGCGCTCAGTTGCGCTCCCGCGGGTGCATCGGTCTACTTCCCCGTCAGTGCTGCGGTCAGCAAGGACCACTCCGACCGCCGGGCCTTGGCCGTGGCATGCGGGCTGGAACTGTTCCAGGAGAAGGAGGGTTTTCTCTGGGCGGACACCGGCCAGCCGCTACCGGAGTCCCGCGACTCACCACGCGACCGATGTCGATGGTCGGGCGGAAGCCCTTTGTCACCTTGATCGGCCGGTGTCTGCTCGGCACCCTCGTCGACCGCAGCGACGCGTTCACGCTCATCCGGCACACCCCTCGGGAGTGGGTCGAACGCTTTCTCGAACGCCATGCGAAGCCCGTCGACGAGCCATCATGGCTCCTGGCCGCCACGGAGAGTGGGACACCGGTCGGATTCGTCGGGGTGGCCGGCCGACCGGACGAGCCGGAAGCGGGAACTCTGGTCCTGATCGGTGTCCTCCTCGAACATCGCGGGAAGCGATACGTTGACGTACTGATTCACGCAGGCAGCTTCGCGGCGCGGGCACGCGGTTTCGACAGGATGCTCTCACTGGTCGACGTTGCGAACCAGCCGATGATGGCAGCGATGCATCGCACCGGATATACGCCGGACGCCCACCCCTGGCATAAATGGCTCTACGTCCGGACTCCCGAGCTGGGTGGTAGTGGCGCCGGGCCGAGACGCGCGGCGACGTGTGATGCGGGGCCCCAGGTCTCCCAGCGGACCGACGGTACGCCGTCGGTGGCGCAGCACATTCTGAAACGGTCAGTAAGTCCGTGACGTGACAGCGCGGACCGGCGCCGACGCGTTCGGCCCCGGACGGGCACACCTGTTCCACCTACTGCCTTGCTGTCAGGCGTGTTTCGGCGGACGGAGGGGAGACGGTCTTCCGGCCGGGATCGGGGGCATCCAGCGCGCCTTGTACAGGCTGGTCTTCGCGATGCGCAGCGTGCCGTCGGGGAGATGGAAGGTGAGGGTGGAGGTGCACCACTCGCACGGGTTCGCACCGTCGGCTGCGACGGTGAGGACCTGGCCGGTTGCGGGATCGTCGCTGATGCTCGTCACGCCCGGCGCGTCGATGCCCTTTTCTCCGGTGAAGGGAACGAACGCGTTCCCTGGGGTGGAGTACTGGTAGACGTGACTGTTGGTGGTGACCCACATCAGGTTCGGGGCGGAGGCGACGGCGTTCAGGTCGTGGGCGCCCTGGTTGGGCAGGACCACGGACTTCTTCAATGTGATGTGCGGCCGGCTCGGGCTGCCGGTGACGGCGAGGGCCACGAGCCGGTTGGTGCCCGCAGCCCAGAGCAGTTGCCGGGCCTGGTCCCACTGCAGACCGTGTGCGCCTGCGAGGTCAAACTGCGTGTAGCGGGCCGACAGCGTTGACTGGGAGGCGGTGTAGATCCGCACGAAGTCCTGGACGCTGGCGGCGATCGCGATGTTGCCGTCAGGGAGTACCTCCAGGGTGTGCGCGTTGGCGCCGGTGAGCCCGGCCCACCGCACCCACCCGCCGGGGTAGGCCACCATCGCGGCCAAGCCCCCCGATGCGCAGGTCAGCACCCAGTGCTCACCGTCCCACAGCCGGTACTTGGCCTCGTTGACATTGCTCCAGGTGCGTTTCGGGTCCAGGACGCTCAGCTCCGTGCGGCCCACAGGGGTCCAGGACCAGGAGGCGGCCCGGACAGCTCCCAGGTCGTGCACCCGGGGCGTGACGTGCTGCCATGACGGATTGCTGCCGTCGAGCAGGAGCACCCGCTCGCTGGCCTGGTCCGCCGCAAGGATCAGGCTGCGGCTGGCACGGCGCGGGGCCGACCGAGCGGGCTCCCGGCAGGGCCGGTCCTTCGCGAAGGCGGCCGAGCCGCTCACGCCGATCACACCGGCCGCGGCCTTGATCACGGCCCGCCGTGACGGCGCCGCAAGCTGGCGCGGGGGCACGAGGATTCCAGTGGAGGACGGGCTCATCCCTCCATGGCACTACGTCAAGGCGTGTCAGAGGGCCAGTGACACGCGCCCGGGAACACGCGGCGCAGGACGCAGCCGGGGGAGCTCTGAGGCTTCGCCCGGTCCGGCTGCCGGCGCGGTAGGTCGAAACCCGCTGGTGGCCGTGTTCGGGGGTGAAGGGTTGTGGTCACTGCGCGTGCCCCCTTCACCCCCGCCACGGCAGGGGCAGGGCTGGTTCAAAGTCTTGCCCCAGCGGTTCTACGTGTGCTTCACGCGAATGCCGCTATGCGTGTCAGTGCAGGATCGCGTGGGAGATGGCGCAGCTGTTGGTGTCGTTGGACCAGCTGGACTGCTCAGCGAAGGTGCCGAAGGATCCGAACGAGATGTTCGCCGCGCCGCCCGCCGTGCCGGGGGAGAGCCAGGCGCACTCGTCGGAGTTCTCCTCCTGGTAGTAGGAGCTGGACGTCTGCTGGTTGGTCCAGCCGCCGGCCGGGTTCATGTCCGACATCATCTCGTGCCACTCGTGGCCCATGGTCATGGTGTAGCCGTCGAGCGTGCCCTTAGTGCCGGAGTTGACGAAGTCGATGCCGCAGGCGCTCTGGCCGCTGATCTTGAAGTCCATGTTGTAGGGCTGGTTGCTGAACGCGATGTCACCGTACGGCGAGGTGACGGCTCCGCCGCTGAGGGTGGTGTCACCGTTCCAGTCGTGCCAGGCGCAGTAGCCCGTGGACGGGTTCTCGTAGCCGTCCGGGTCGACGCCGTGGGGGGAGAGGATGACGTAGTAGGCGTTGCGGTTGGCAGCGGCGGTGGTGTTGCCGAAGTGGGCAGCCGCGTTGACCGCCTCGACGCCGAGCTGGTGGCCGGTGGCGGCGGACGGGGACTTCGCGGAGTTGTCGTACCAGACGCCGGACAGCACGCCACCGGTCTGGTAAGGGATGAAGTTGGCGTTGGTCGGGCAGCTGGTCGCGCCGGCGGCGACGTTCGGGCCGTCGCACCACTGGGTCAGGTCGGCGGACCAGGTCTCGCCGTTGGTGCCTATGCCCTTGAACATCTGCTGTGCGGCCGAGGCGGCGTGGTCCGCGTCGCCGGTGAAGGTCGCGTTGCCGTTGGAGTCGGTGCCCTCGGTGCCCCACTGGGTGCCGTAGAAGACCAGGTAGACCTTGGCATGGCCGCTGTTCACGCCGATGCCGTCGATGCCGCCGCCGTAGGCCAGCGTCTCGGGGCCGGTGGTCGCTGCCGCCGCGGTGTGGGCCTTCGTCCAGCCCTGCGCCTTCGCGTTCCCCTGGAGGGTGGGGATCGCTCCGTGCCGGTAGGGGTGCTGGTACTGCGGGTCGTACGGGTTCGCCTGCGCTGCGGCGTGCGGTGCGTTCGCCGCCATGGCGGCAGGGGCCTGCGCCGCGATGAGCAGGCCGCCGGTGATCAGGGTCAGCGAGGCGAGTCCGGTCAGGAGCTTGCGGCTCGCGCTGTGGGGGTGGGGGAGACCCATGGAAGGTAGTACCTCTCTGCGTTTCGGGCCGTCCGAGGGGGTGGGACGGGACGGCTCCCGTGCGCCGACGCACCCCTGACCCGCGGGTTCGCGGACAGGGATGTGCCAACTGGCTGATAAGGAAACGTGCTTGAGGAAGTGCCGGTAGATCGGGCGAGCGGTGCACCACTGGCCGGGGTGTAGCGAAGCAGACCTGCTCGAGCCCGGTCAATGCCTTATGCGAAACCCACAGCTCCGTTAACGGCCGGAAGATAAAGCGTTAACAGAATCGCGATCAAGACAGTCCAGCACGTCAACACATGGGTGGTTTTCGGCCGGTGTGTGGATGCAGCTCTTCTCCCCGCCGAAGGCGACCGCTGCCGGCGGCTCCTCCCAGGGAGCGTTTCGCCGCCGGTTCGATCCGCGCCGTCGCCTCCGTCATCGGTATCAACTCCGCGACCCTGTACTCGCACGACCCCCCCTCCCAGAGCCACCTGCCGGCCGAACTGGCGCGCATCGGCCGCCAGGAGCTCCACGACAGGTTGACGGAGGCATCGGCCGTCACGAGCGATGCGGCGTCCGAGCAGCTGGGCGCGCTCGTGCGGGTGGCCACCCTGATGCACACCGACTACTCGCTGTTCGCGGTAGTCGCCAATGACGAACTGCACGGGCTGTCAACGGAACTGGCCGCGCCAGCGCCCCACCATTCGCCCGGCCGTGCGCCGATGGTTGCAGACTCGCGACCCGAGCCGGCTCCGGGGTGGTGCCCGGTGCCCACGTGTCGCGGCCGCTCGCCCGTGCGGCAGACCGTAAGTGGGCACTGCACTGCCGGGAGGCTTCGTCAGGGGGTTTGGTGGGCGCGGGCAAGTTGGAGGACGGTGGTCCATTCACTGAGGATGTGCTGGAGCTGGGCGGTGTTGTTGTTGATGGTCTGGTGCTGGTAGGTGGCCCAGAGCGTCGTAAAGGTCTGCAGGTACTGGGTCCGGGTTTTGCAGGTGACGTCGGTTTCTGCTGCGTGCTTCTCGTAGGGGGAGGGCGGGGGGAGCGTGGCGCCCTTGGGGACGGGGAGGCCGCGTCCGAGGAGGCTTCGGTCGTGTTGGGGGGCGAGGGGGTTGGGGTAGGTGTAGCCGGCCTGCTTCATGCAGGCGCTCCAGGCGGTGTTGGCGGCGCGCAGGCGGGGGTCGGCGAAGACCTGGTCCAGGGTGTTGGAGCGGAGGTTCTCCAGCGCGTTGCCGGCGTCGTTGGCCGCGGTGATGTCGAGTGCGGTGTAGGCCTTGCCCGCGCATCCGTGGAAGGCGTTGACGACGGCCTGCGGGACGGCAGGCTGAGTGCCGGAGCCGGAGCCGGAGCCGGCGTCGGGCATGCGGTAGCCGAACTGTTCGGCGTCGGCCATGGTGGAGACGCCGTAGTACACCAGCGGGGGTGTGGGGGTGGGCAGGTAGTTGCCGCCCCACCCGGTCGGCAGGGTGAGTCCCTGGGCGTGCATGCAGGACTGCTCGATCTGGGTGGCGGCCTTGAAGACGAGATTCTCGTCGCCTGCGGTGGCGTAGGCGTCGTAGGCGTCCAGCGGAAGGATCATCGAGCCGTCCGACAGGAGGTCAGCGCCGCTCGTCCGGTAGGTCACGGTCACCCCGCTCGGTGGGGTGACCGTGAACGCGCTCAGCTGCGCCGCCGGTGGGACGGGTGCCTGGTTCAGGCGGGCCAGGGCGACGGCCCCGGCCGCGATGACGGCGAGACCGATCAGGGCCGCCTTGCGGCGCAGCGGCTGTCGGACGGCTCCCTCCTTGCGGGGAGGGCGGGTGGAGTCGGTCTGCATCGCGAAGGGGCTCCTGGTCGTGTGGTGGAGGGGAACGTGCCCTGCCCCGTCCGAAGGACGGGAACAGCATTCAGCCCAGCGCGGCTGGATGACGGTCGCTCAGGCCGGCCGAAACCAGGAAGCGTTGGATGCTGGGTCGGTAGGAGCGCCGGGCTGTACCCGATTCGCGCTCCTGGACCGGGCGGGTGCAGCCCCAGCCCAGGAGCGTCGTGGAATACCATGCCTGCCCCTGGCCGCCGGGAGCGGACCCTTCGGCGGCCAGGGGTGCTAGAGCGTCAGCTCCAGTGCTGGTAGTTGTTGCCCAGGCCGTAGGCACCGTTGGTGTAGACGCCCGTGTTGGCTGGGCCGCTGCCGCCGTCGAGGTACAGGCCGGTCTGCTGGGAACGCAGGGCCCAGCCGTTGCTGGTGGAGATCTCGTACCAGTGCTGGTAGGTGTTGGTGGGAGTGGGAGGGTTGCAGGAGGTCAGGTAGACGTTGCCCTGCTGGCCGTTGTCCCACTGGGTGTTGCTGTCAAGGCACCAGTTGCCGCCCTCGCCGTCGTTCGCCTCGATCCAGGTGCCGTTCGGCTGCTGGTAGTCGTACCACTCGCCGTACGGGGTGTTGTCCTCGCCGGCGCCGGTGTAGACGCAGCCGCAGTTCGTGCCGTAGGCGAGGGAGTCGCCGGTGGCCTTGTTCGTCCAGGTCACCAAGCCGTTGGCCGAGGCCGTCCCGGCGACCCCGAGCGTCGTGGCCGCGAGAACCGCGCCCACCACCGCGGCCTTGGCCAGGCGCGCCCCACGTCGTGAGGAAGTGCTCATCTGCACATCAACCCTTCTGCTGACCGGATGGGTGGCGATGCCATGGGCCATTCCGGCGCTGCGATCCCGACCCTGTCCGGGGCGGGTGACGGTGATCCACACCGACGCCGAGGATCTTTCGGCTCGCCTGCCAGGGGTGTCCAGACCGGCCCTGGAATTGACGGTTCTGTGGGACGGGGCACGATCTGAGCTGGGCAAATGCGGGGGCATGTGACGATTCTGTGGGACGATCATGTGAGGCGTTGCGGGCTACCCAGGTGGGCCGAACCGCGTGAGCGGATGGAGGTGGCTGCAGCCGGGGGATGGTTGTCGCGTCCTCACGGGTTCGAATCGTGGGTAACGTAGACGGACCGAGCCAGTCCACTCGAATCAGGGCAACCCTACTGGATTTACCGTGCGTTGAGTCGGGCACTGGACAGCCCGCGGCCCGGCCCGGTGTGCCCCGCCGGCCACTGCACGCCGCAGACCTGTGTGCCCCCGCACGCCCAGCGGCTGGGTGTCCACGGCCGCGAACGTCCTTGGGCCGGCGCCGGCCTGCCCACCCACATCACCCGCCAGGTCCTGCCCCGCATCCACGACGTGGCGACGCTGCGCCCCTGCCCCGCAGTCCTCACCAGCCTGCGCGACCAGTTGGGACTCTTCGACCAGCGTGCCGCCGAGTTGGAGACCGCCCGCCGCGAGCACATGACCGACACGATCCAAGCCGTAGCCGGACTGCTGTCACACCAGCAGACCGCCGTCCGCACGACTGGCGAGCAGATGTGAACGGCGCCGCCAGTTCACCCCTCGACGTCCCACCGCCGACCATGCGCGAGCTCGATAAGCAGCGACTTCCGGGTGGTACGACAGCAACGATCCATGACCTCGAAGGGAGCGAAATCCGCGAGTGCCTCGGTGAGGGCGGCGATCAGATCCTCCCGCGCGCCCTTCGTGATCAGTACCGCGTGGCCATCGCTGATGTGGTCGAGCGTCATGTGCTGCTCACGATCTCGATCTGAGGGGTGACGTACACATGGAGCACGCTCTCGCCCTCGGGCCACACGTCCTGGGCGTGCTGGAACAAGAACAGCTTCATGACGACGCACCGCAGCGGTCCCCGCACGAAAATCGGCACGGTCAGTCCTCGTACGGCACTGGCCCCCGCTCCATCCTGACGACCGCTCACCTTGGTGGTGGCCTTGAGTGAGCCGCGGGTGCTGGTGTGCGGGAGCCGTCGCTGGCCGTGGCCGCTGAGCGTAAAGACGGGGTTGACCGGCTCCAGGTCCGCTGTGGCGACGATCTGGTGGTCATCGAAGGAGCGGCCGACAGGGGCTGATGCTGCAGCTCATGCCTGGTGCGAGATGGGCGGGCTCTGCGCGGAGCGTCATCGCTGTTATCCGGTGGACTGGGGGCGGGCTGAGCGGCGGGTCCCGGCCAAAGGGCTGGCGGCTGGCGGGGCCTGAGCGCAGCACCCGCATGTTCTTGCGCCGCAGCTGGCGCACCGGAGATCGGGGGGTGTGAACCGCTGGTGGCGGTGGAAGATGCTGTTCACCCGGCCTTGCTCGGCACGGCTGGTTGACCCGAGGGGTGCGCGTGCAGGTGTTCAAGCTGGTCGTGCTGTTCGTGGTGGTCGTGCCGATGACGGTGCTGGTGCTCCTGATGATCACCGTGTTGAGCCGTGACATGGTGCGCCGTCACCGCAGACTCCGTGGCGGCCCGGCGGGCGGGAGCGAGGTCGACAGCCGTCACGCGGGGGATGACGAGCACGGAGGGGAGGCATGGTGGGGGTCATGGCGGGAGTGACGGCGCCGGGCGCGGTTCGATCCTGGCCGAGGTTGCATCGGGGGTGGACTGCCAGGCGCCTGGGCCGTCGCCGCGCGCCCGCGCGGCGTACCAATTCGCCAGCTGTCAGCGTGCGGTGGCGGTGAATTCGGCTGCGGGGCCCTGCGCCGGCCGGATCGGCAGCGCCTCCCACGCGATACCGTTCCGGTCGATTTCCCTGCCGAGACTGGCCATGAGGTTCTTCTGCGCCACCTTGGGGGTATCGGGATCAGAGTTCTGGCCGGCCAGGCCCGTGAAGGTGATGCCGCGGAACTTCGCCGTTGCGCTGATCCGCTCCACCCCGCCCGCCAGCACGGTCTTCCCCAAGGCGAAGGGGATGTACAGCTGCGCCTTGCCCTGATAGCGGCCCCACGTGGCGTCGATCTGCGCGAGCAGCCGCTGTAGCTCGGCAAGGTACCCCGGGACCTCCGGGCTACGGCCCGGTGCCTTGTCCAACTGCGCGAGCACCACGATGACCTCGGCGACCAGCCTGTGCACCTGCTCGGCCTCTGCCGGGGTCAACGGCCGTGTCCTCGCCCGTTTTGTGAACATCCCTGCCTTGTTGGAGACATGCGTCATGCCGATCGCGCTGAGGTGGCACAACGCGGACGTGAGCGAACGCCCCACATCGGCGTAGACCGGCTTCGTCGTGGTGCTGCTATTACCTTCGAGCCGTGCGACCAGTCGGCGTGCCTCAGGAATGTCATGAGCGAGCCGTGCAGCTATCTCAGGGAAGTCCATGCCCGGAACTGTAACGACTTCCCTCACACCTCCAACGCTGCCTTCGGCAAACCGGGCGTCTCGTACGAGAGCGTCAGGAGGGGCCCGGCCCGTACACCTAGTGGGGGCTTTCGCTCCCTGCGCATGAGGCGAGCGACCATGCAACTCTCCCTTGAGAACAGCCAGTTCAACGACGGAGGCCCCCAGCGGCCCTGTCCCGGTCTGAGCTACTACGCCTGCTGGAGTCACTACGCTCGGGACGGACTCGAACTCGAGGAGCCGCAGGCGAGGACGTCGGCGGCCGGGCTCGCCCCTGCCGCTGTGCGCGTACTCTCCGCGATGCTCGCGGACCGCGGCTGGGACACTGGCACGGGCGCTGCGGCCATCCCCTGGAAGACGCTGCAGGACCGGCCACTACCGATCACTCGCAGGTCGTGTCCTTCCGCGAATGCTCTGGCCTGGTGACCATGACCGTCTCCAGCACTGCCTGGCTGACTCAACTACGGCTCCTGACAAGGGTGCTGCTCAACGCACTGAATCTTCGTGCGCCGCAGGATGGCCCGTCGGCGAGCGTGAACCGGCCCGGAGCCGATACGTTGTCGCGTTCACAGAGCAGATCATGCCTGATCAGGTGGTGATCTGCACTGATCGGAGACAAGGCGTGACCGGTAAGCCCGCGGTCACGCCTCCGGATACTCCTGGTCGAGCCAACGGCACGCGAACGCGGCCACCTTGCCGGCCGACATACCGCTCGTCTCGACGACGAGGTCGGGTTTGGTGGCCTGCTTGGGCAGATTGTTCTGATGCAGTGAAAGGCCGACCGGATGAGCGTGGCGGCGCTGCCGGTCAGCCAGCGGCTCGTCGGTGACCGAGAGCTCGATGAAGGCGACCCGGGCCAGCCCCCGTGCACGCAAGTCGAGGAGTCGGCCTTCGAGGTCCGTGTTGACGACGGGCTCGAACGCCTGACCGTCGACGATCACACCGACGCCAGCGCCGAGAATTCCCACGATCCCCGCGTTCATCGCGCGGAGCATGGCGATGGCGTCGACGCCGTTGTTGATCCGTCGCGCCCCAGGCATGGACGGGACATCCTGGTAGGTGAAACCGCGTTCTGCGAATCGGGCATTTGCAACGCCACCGGCCCACTGCCCGGGCACCATTCGGTAAAGCTCGTCCACTCCGAAGCGCAGCAGGGGCTCACGGGCGTGCTCCTGGATAGCGGCCGCCAACGTCGACTTTCCGGCGGCGGAAGGCCCGGTGATCACCACACACAGTGGGGGCTTGCCATCCATACAAGAACCCTTGTCTCGATGCTCATGCGCCGCAGGATGGCCCGTCGGCGAGGGCGAACCGGCCGGGGGCCGGCTCGGCTGCCCAGCCGCGGTCCACGAGGCGCTTCGTCTTCGACCGTACCCCTTCCACGCTGGCCGGGCGCAGCTCCAGCCCGAGTACGACGGCCATCCTCCTGGCACGTCATCACCCTGTCCTCCTCCGTGCGGCGTTCCACCAGGGCGGAAAGGAGCTGCCGGTAGTCACCGCAAGCACATCCGCGGTCAGCGCGGGCAGTCACACAGGCACGATCGACCCCGCCCGCGCGGCGTGCCGTCGCTGGTGCGTGCCGACGGACGGCACCTCGGCCGCAGCTTCCGGCTCCGGCACACACGGGCTCTCGACGATCACTCGGGCGTTAGGTCTCGATCCGTCGTTTCCACCATGGGAGGTCGTGCGGGGCGAACGGGTCGTTGACTGTCCGGGCGATAACGCGATCGTCGAGCGGTCCGAGTTCCCTCCGCAGCTCTCGCCGGGCCCGGGGCCGGAGAGAACAGGCGGCCCGCTCCAGCAGCGTCCTGACGTGGTGATAGCCGCTGCGCAGGTTCGAGTCGTCAGGTCCGTAGTGGGGTGCCGGGTCTCGATGCGGACGCCGGCCGGTGTAGGCCCATCGCCGGAAGGCGTGGGCGACGGACCCGGGGTGCAGGCTGTGGGAGCGTTCGAAGTCAGCGATCTGACGATTCGTAGCAGCCGAGAGCCGCCGTATGACCGGAGGCCGTCGGTAGATAGCTGCAGGTCGGCCGCGTGCGGTGCGTCGCGGTAGCCGTGACCTGATCTCGCCCGGTGATCGGCGAGGCATGGGGACTTCCAGGGGACCGGATAGTGAAGGGTTCTCCGAGACCCTAGTGGCATGTAGCGGCTGGTCTCAATGGAACGGGCGGTCGCCGGTGCCTTGGGGGTATTCGCTGGCGCCGCCCTTGTGGATGGATGCATCGTGTGTCCTTGGCTATTCCTTGGCAGGGTGGACGGCGTGAAGACGAGACTGCGCGTGTTGCGTGTCGGCAACCGCAGATGCGCATGGACAGCCACGGTCTGCCATGTGCAGGGCGATAGCGACTGCCACCGGGGCATCCGCTTGCGTGGGGGGGCTCCGGGAAGAACGGCCGAGCGCTGCAGGTGGAGCTGCTGTCGAAGACCCTGTCGTGACCCTGGGCGCTTGCGCGACGGACGGCACCTATCCGACGTGACAGCGGCCACTGACTTTTCCCCGTGGACGGTCAGTTGGGAACGTGCCTGTGTAGCAGCTATAGGTGGTGCCATTGCGCCCCGGTTGGCTGGTCTGGGATCTGGACGTAGAAGTGCGCACGGGCCAGGGGGCCCAGGTCGCAGACGATGCCTGAGGTTGGTCCGCTTTGACGGACATCCGAGATCAGGGGTCACGGCCCCGGAGGGATGTCCATCATGGAAGACATGGGGAAGAAGAAGCCTCGAC